>CAZLJN010000416.1:0-1503 GCA_964559815.1 uncultured Propionibacteriaceae bacterium | reverse complement strand
AAGCCGCCGGTCCAGCCGACCTTCTCGCTGATCGCCAGGGTCAGCTGCAGGAAGCCCAGGGCTTCCAGCTCGTGGGCGCGGGCGAGCGAGCCGGCGTCGATCGCGTTCACGCCACCAGCCTGGACGGCATCCAGAAGCGCCTTCTTCGTGCTGGCATCGTCGCCGGCCACCAGGACGGTGGTGGCGGCACCGTTGACCGACTTGCCGGCCAGGGTGGCGGCGAAGTTGGTGTTGAACGCCTTGACCACCTTCGCGCCCGGAACGGCGGCGGCGAGTTCGGCGGCGGCCGAGCTGCCGACCGGCACGACCAGCGAGTCGAAGGTCTCGAAGTTCAGCGGATTGGTGATGTCGACCACGGTCTTGCCGTCGAAGGCGCCGGGGTAGGCGGCGACGATCCCGGCGATGGCGGGGTAGGGCACGGCGAGGACGACGACGTCGCCGTCCACCGGCTTGGAGCCGACTTCTTCGTGGGCGATGTAGCTGACGGTGCTGCCGCCGTCTGCGAGGAGGCCGCCGATGGCGGTGCCCATGTTGCCGGTGCCGATGATGGTGAAGCTGGTCATTGAGGTGCCTTCCGTGGCTTTGGTTGTATCTACAACTAAGAACCTAGCCCAGAATGGTTGCACCTACAACTATCTGCTAGAATCTACGCATGCCTGATGCGGTGTTGACCCAACCGGAGCGCGTAGCCGTCGCCCGGCTTCAGGCCATGCTCGAACTCCTGCCCACCGCGCTCGACCGTGAACTCGCACCGGGTGGGCTCACCTCGTTCGAGTTCACCCTGCTCGAGGCGCTCGCGGAAGCCGACGGACGCCGCCTGCGGCTGTCCGCGCTCGCCGCGCGCACCAACGCCACTTTGGCCCGCCTGTCGCGCGTGGTGACTGCGCTGGAGCGCAAGGGTTTCGTGGAGCGGGCCGCTTGCCCCGCCGACGCCCGCGCGACCAATGCCGTCCTCACTGATGACGGCATGGTGGCCTATCGCCAGAGCCGACGGCTGCATGCCGGTGCCGTCCGTTCGCTGGTTCTCGACGGTCTTGACGATGGCGATGTGGACGAGCTGGCTCGGCTCACCTTCGCGGTGCTGACCCGCCTCGATCCGCAGGCGCGATTCGGGGTCACCGCCGACGGACGCTCGTGTGCCGCCGATCCCGCCAGCGGCGACGATGGCCCGGCATGCGCCGCCGACCCGGCCGCGAAGGTGGGAGACAGCTGAGATGAACCAGGTAGGCCAATTGCGCACCCGACACATCGCGACGCGCGCGCGGGCTGGTGCATTCTTGGCCGCCGTTCATTTCCCGTTCAGGCATGCCGGGTACTCTGGCCGCCGTCCACCCCATCGGGAGGGACTCCTGGTTTTCAGCCGTTCCTTTTCGGGAGAGGGATCGATGGACGCAGTTGCACACCGCGCCCGTGGTCGCGCGCTGGGTGTCGGCGCGGTATTGATGGTGACCGCCGCCCTGGTGCTTTCCGGGTGCGCCAAGCCCGATCCGACCACCCTGGGGA
>CAZLJN010000415.1:0-1579 GCA_964559815.1 uncultured Propionibacteriaceae bacterium | reverse complement strand
CTACCTGCCCGATCTGAACTCCTCCACCCGGCAGCGGCTGGAGATGGCCGAGCGGGCGGCGCTGAATGCACCGATCCAGGGCTCCGCCGCCGACATCATCAAGGTGGCCATGCTGGACGTGGAGACGGCGCTGGCCGCGCAGGGCTTGGGCAGCCGAATGCTGCTGCAAGTCCATGACGAACTCGTCTTCGAGGTCGCTCCCGGCGAACGCGAGCAACTCGAAGCGCTGGTGCGCGACAAGATGGGTCACGCCGTGGAGATGGCCGTACCGCTGGAGGTCTCGGTGGGCACCGGACGCAGCTGGCACGCCGCGGCGCACTGACCTCAGCGCAGGATCGCCAGCATCTGCTCCTGGTCGCCGTCGGCGTCCGACCAGCGACCGGTCAGCCAGCCCAGCGGCATGGGCGTGGTGGGCACGTGGCCGTCGTCGAGGATGCGGATGATCCGGATCATCTCGCCGGCCGCATTCGAGACCAGGGTGATGCCGCTACCTTCGACGGTCATCGACTTCTCGCCGCGGGACAGGTCGGCTTCGGTGTCACCTTCGTGAATCACTCGCATCAACTCGACTACATAGACCGGGTCGCCGACCGCGTCGTAGGCGTAGCGGGTGCCCAGCGTCGAGTGCTCCATGGTGCCGATGAAGTGCGGGGCGGCTTCGGCAAGAGGTTCGGCCCGGTAGGTGAGCGGCACCTGGTAGGTGACCCCGCCCGAGCGGATCAGAATGGTCTCGATCCCGACCTCGCCGTCGGGATCCACGAAGCGATAGGCCGCGACCCGTTCGAGGTCGGCGGCGTCCCCGTCGAACCAGGGCTGCTCGGGCAACCAGGTCGCCAGCAGTTCGAGTTTGGTGGGGGTCAGGGTCGCGTCGTGGATGATGGCGGTACCGCTCATGGTCAAGTCCTCCTTTGGCCTTGGGTTCAGCCTAACCCCCTCAGTCGGAGTCGGATTGACCCTGCCGCGCGAGGCTCGATAGGCTGACGGCTGCACTTCGTCCGCCCGGACCTCAGACCTAGTGGGTCGGGGCATGTTTCGTGCGGACCGTTCCAGGGCAGCCTGGCCCTATCCAAACGAGGCAGGGCTGAGTGCGGCCACCTAAATACATCCAACCCATCGGAGCCCTACTACATGACCTCAACCAACGAGGCGCTCAGCGTCGCGGTCGACGATTTCGCATCGCCGGAAGCTTTCCTTGAAGCAGTCGACGCGACCATCAAGTACTTCAACGACGGCGACATCGTCACCGGTACCGTCGTCAAGGTCGATCGGGACGAGGTCCTGCTCGACATCGGTTACAAGACCGAAGGCGTCATTCCTTCCAAGGAACTCTCCATCAAGCACGACGTTGATCCCTTCGAGGTGGTCGCTGTCGGTGATGAGGTCGAGGCCCTGGTTCAGCAGAAGGAAGACAAAGAAGGCCGCCTGATCCTGAGCAAGAAGCGCGCTCAGTACGAACGGGCCTGGGGCCAGATCGAAAAGGTCAAGGAAGAGGACGGCGTCGTCAGCGGCCGGGTCATCGAGGTCGTCAAGGGCGGCCTGATCATCGACATCGGCCTGCGCGGCTTCCTGCCGGCGTCGC
>CAZLJN010000414.1:0-1584 GCA_964559815.1 uncultured Propionibacteriaceae bacterium | reverse complement strand
CCTACACCCAGCTCGAGCAGGAGGAGCTGGCCGGCACGGCTTAGGGCCGACCAGTCGTCCGGCGGTTGGGCTGCGCCGAGTGAGGACGGCGGCGCAGCCCAACCGGACTCTGTCAGCCGTTGAACAGGGCGTTGACCTGGTCGTTGGCTGCGGTCAGGGAGTCGGCCTTGGCCTTGCCCGCGAACACCGCGTCCACAGCCGGCTGCATGATGTTGGTCACCTGCGAGGCGTGGTCGGTGATCGGGAACAGGAACGTCGTGCCGTCCTTCACGTGCACGAGGAACGACGACTCGACGTCGATGCCCTTGGCCTTGAACGCCGTGCCGGCGAGATCGGTGCCGCTCGGGATCGCCGGGAAGACCACGCCGGACTTGCCGATGATGTCCTGGCAGGCGGCGGAGCCGAGGAACTCCACCCACTTGATGGCGGCGGCCTTGTTCTTCGAGCCCGTCCAGACGGAGTCGGCGAGGCCGTTGTACATGCTGGAGCGCTTGCCGCTCGGGCCGACCGGCGTCGGTGCGAGGCCGGTCTCGATGCCCTTGTAGCCGAACATCTGGTTGATCATCCACGAGCCGTTGGTGATCATCGCGTACTTGCCGGCGCCGAAGATGTCGCCGGAGCTCTGCCCGGTGACGGCCTCGATGGTGGGGGCGTAGCCCTTCTCGATCAGGGAGCGCATCCAGGCGATGGTGCCCTGGAACTCGGGCTTGTCGTAGTTGTAGTGCGAGCCCCACGGGTTCTTGTCGGTGACGGTCCAGCCGGTGGTGCCGGTGTACATGCTCCACTGCGTCTGGCCGTTGCCGCCGCCGGAGCCGCCGTCCAGGCCCAGGCCGTAGACCTTCACCTTGGTCTTGTCGAAGCCGGCCTCGTCACCGCGCTTGCCGTTGGCGTCGACGGTCAGGTGGGCGATCATCTTCTCGTAGGTGCCGCCGTCGGTCGGGTTCCAGGCCAGGTTCTGCAGGTCGGCCTCGGCCACCCCCGCGTCCGCGACCAGCTTCTTGTTGTAGAAGATCGCCACGGTGTCGAAGTCCTTGGGCAGGCCGTAGCGCTTGCCGTCCTGGCCGACCCACAGGTCCGCGAGGCCCTTCTGGTAGACGTCGGTCTTCACGCCGTCCTTGGCGAGGGTGTCGTCGAGGGGGACGAGCTGTCCCTGGCTGACGAACTCGGGGTACTTCGACAGGTGGTTGGTGAACACGTCGGGCGCGGTGCCGGCGACGAAGCCGTTGGTGACGCCGCTCCAGTAGTCGTCCCACGCGTACTGGGTGATCTTGACCGTGACGTTGGGGTTCGCGGTGTGGAACGCGTCCGCGCACTGCTGGTAGGCGGGCTTCTGGTTGTTGTCCCACAACCAGTAGCTGACCTCGCCGGACGCGGTGCTGGTGTCGATCGCGTCCGCACCGCCGGCGCCGCCGGGGTCGGGTGCCGACTCGCCGCTGCAGGCGGTCAGCGTGAGGGCGAGGGCCGCGAACGCCGCGACTGCCGCGCCGGCCTTCCTCGTGATTCTGGACATGGGTTTCCTTCCTAGGGCGATGTTGCGGGTTCGGTCCTGGTCCGGTCGTCGGGACGACCGGACCAGGACCGAAC
>CAZLJN010000413.1:0-1607 GCA_964559815.1 uncultured Propionibacteriaceae bacterium | reverse complement strand
ACCGGCGTGCCGCCCTTGCGGCCGAGCGCGGTGAGAAACGGATAGGGCTTCTCCGCCAGCAAATCCTTGGATTCGGCGGCATTGACGAAGCCTACCGGCACGCCGATCACCAGATCGGGGGCGAGCAGCCCCTGCTCAATCAGCTCCATCACCTTGAGCAGGGCGGTGGGCGCGTTGCCCACCGCAACGATGCCAATGTTGTCGCCAGTGGCCCGCGCCATGGCAGCCTCGGATCGGGTGGTCCCGTTTGCCTTGGCCATGGCCGCAGTCTGCGGCTCAGCCACCCGGCAGATCACCCGCCCGCCAAAGGGGGTAAGCAGGCGGGCGGAGATGCCGCTGGCCGCCATGTTGACATCAACCAGGATGTTCCGGCCGCTACGGATGGCGTGCACACCTGCGCGCACCGCCTCCGGGTGGAAGCGCAGGTTTTCGGCGAAGCTGAAGTCGCCGGTGGCGTGGATGATCCGGCGGACCAGGCTGAACTCTTCCGGCGTGAACCGGGTTGGGCCGAGTTCGCGCTCGATGATGCGGAAACTCTCGGCCTCGATCTCCTCGGGTGCGACCTGCTGCAGGGTAACCATGATGCTCCGATATCAGATGGGTTGCCGGCAGGCGTGGACAAAGGCGGCCGCAGCCTCGGGGGTGCGGCCCCAGTGAAGATGCATGTACCCTGCCAGGGTGTTGTGGCGGACATAGCCCTCGGTCCGCCCGTCCTCGAGGACAAAGGCGGTGTCCACCGCCGGGTCGATCTCCTCGATGGTCGAATAGTGAAACTCGTGGCCGTGGAGCACCGTGCCCGCGCGGCCCAAGACGGTGTCGCGCGTCTGCGTCGGCCGGCGGTAGCCCAGACTGCGCAAGCGAGCCTGCATCCTGGCGACAAAGGGAAAGACCCCGGCCATAGGGTGGCTCTGCCCGTCCAGATCGACGATCGACCGGGTCAGGGCCATGAAGCCGCCGCACTCGGCCAGCACCGGCCGGCCGGAGGCGGCAAAGGCGCGGATAGCCGCGAGCATGGCCGCGTTGCCGCTCAACTGGCGGGCATGAAGTTCGGGATAGCCGCCGCCCAGATACAGGCCGGCCAAGCCCTCGGGCAGGGCCGGGTCGGCCAGTGGGCTGAAGAAGGCAAGCTCCGCCCCGGCCGCGCGCAGCAGATCGAGGTTGTCCTCGTAGTAGAAGCAGAAGGCCGCATCCCGGGCCACGGCCAACCGCACCCCGGGTCCGCCGGCGAATACCGGCTCGGGCTCTGCGGTCTCCGGCGCCTGCCGCTCGCCGGCAATGGCCAGGAGCCGGTCCAGGTCGAGATGGGCCTCGGCCAGGTCGGCCAGCTGCTTCAACCCCTCGCCGCTCAGGGGGTGTTCCTCGCCCATGTGCAGACCGAGGTGGCGCGAGGGGATGTGCACCTCCTCGCGGCGCGGCAGGAAACCGACGATCGGCGCCGGGCAGTGGGCAGCCACGGCCTCGGCCACCATCTGTCGGTGGCGCTCCGAGCCCACCCGGTTGCAGATGATCCCGGCCAGCCGCAGATCCGGATCCAGGGTGTCGAAGCCCTTGGCCACGGCGGCCACGCTTTCCGCCGCCGAACGGACGTCGATCACCAGGATCACCGG
>CAZLJN010000412.1:0-1613 GCA_964559815.1 uncultured Propionibacteriaceae bacterium | reverse complement strand
ACCGAGACATAGTCGAAGGTGCGCAGCAGCTCGTTGACCTGGCGGCCGCGGTCGAGCCCGTGGTGCAGGGCGCTGAAGGTGAACAGCGACAGCAAGGTGAACGAATACACCGACATCGCCACGATCTTCACCGGATCGGCCTGCACGCTGGCCTCGGTGATCAACAACCCTGAGCCGACGAGCGCCAGGCACGCCGCGGCCAGGTGAGTGGCGGTGTTGGCCCGCTCGTCGGTGACATGGATACTGCCGTCCTTGCTGAGCGGGATTGTCTCCACCGTCGCCGTTCCTCACTTATGCCGGGTTCAGATGGAGTCTAGGCCGTCGGAGTGTGACTCAAGTTCCAGAGGCACCCCAGCGGCCGTCCCTAGCGTGGGGCCGACGGGCGCGGCGCCTGTCCCAGCGTCTTCAGGAGGAACTCGTGCCCTACTTCATCGACACCCACAACCAGGCTAACGGCACCTACCCGACCGGTATCGACGTGCCGGGCCTGGCGGCTTTCCTGCCCGGCTTCCTGGAGGCCTGCGCGGCCGAAGGTGTGGCGGTCCAGACCGGCTATGTGAACCTCGAGGCCGGCAAGATCACCTGCATCACCAGCGGGCCGGACGCTGAGGCGGTGCGCCGGGCCCATCTGGCCGTGGGCTACATCCCCGACCCGGAGATCACCGCCGTGAGCACGATCTCGCCGGCCGATCTGTTCTTCCCCGCTCCAGGCGCCTGAGCGGCGGGCGTGCCAGCATGGGCAGCGTGATCGAGCAGACACCACTGTTGCCGGTAGCCGAAGGGTTCCCCTTCCTGGCCGGCGCCTCGGCGGCAACCCGAGAACTGGTCAGTACGCTGCCCGTCCGCCAGGTCGCGCCACGTCGTCCCGTGCTGCATCGCGGGGACGCGGCCGAAGGGGTGTTCCTGGTGGTCGGCGGCTCCTTGCGGGTCTTCTACATCGCCGCGGACGGACATGAGGCCACGCTGTACCGTGTCCGTCCCGGCCAGACCTGCATTCTGGCGCTCACCGCAGCCTTCCGCAGCGAGCCCTACCCGGCCTGGGTGGAGACCGAGGACGAGGAGCTCAGCTTCGTGCTGGTGCCCGGAGCGATGTTTCGGGAGCTCTACAACACCGAGCCCACCTTCCGCAGCTTCGTGTTCGAAGTGCTGTCCGGGCGGGTCTTCGAGCTGATGACCCGGCTGGAAGAGGTCGGCTCGCTGCGGGTCGAGCAACGGCTGGCGGCCTTCCTGCTGGAAGCTGCCGATGCCAATGGTGAGGTGGCGATGAGCCAGGCGCGGCTGGCCGCCCACCTCGGCACGGCGCGAGAGGTGGTGTTCCGGGCGCTGCGGACGATGTCGGAGGCACACCTGGTGGCCACCTCTCGTGGCCGGGTGCACCTGCTCGATCGGGCCGGGTTGCGCCGGCTGCACCAGCTGGGTTGAACCGGGCTCAGGACTCGTTGGCCGCCAACCAGGCCGCGCCGATGATCCCGGCCCGGTTACGCAGTGCGGCCGGGACGATCGGGGTCTGCAGCTTCAGGTACGGCAAGAACTTGTCGGCATCCTTGGAGACGCCGCCGCCCACCACGAACAGATCGGGCCAGAACAGCTTCTCGACCACTTCGTAGTAGCGC
>CAZLJN010000411.1:0-1678 GCA_964559815.1 uncultured Propionibacteriaceae bacterium | reverse complement strand
GCGTTGGACGTGACCGTGCAGGCCGAGATCCTCAAGCTGATGCGCCAGCTGCGCGAACGCGTGGACGCGGCCATCATTCTGATCACTCACGACATGGGCGTGGTGGCCGACATGGCCGATCGGATCGTCGTGATGAAGGACGGTCGGGTGGTGGAGCATGGCACCGCCGATGAAATCTTCAACCGGCCGCAACACCCCTACACCAAGGCCTTGTTGGCTGCCGTGCCGCACCTGGGGACGGCCGCCGACGAGCGGAGCCGTCCGGCCCTGACGGTCTCGATGGTTGAGGTGGACGGCACGCCCGTCCCGTTGGCTCCTGGGGACCCGGGCGCCACGGCGGCCCTGCTCATGGAGGATGTCTCCATCGAATACCCCAAGCAGGGGCGGCGAGCGGCCTTCCGCGCAGCCCGGCACATCAACCTTCGGGTGGACCCGGGTCGTGTGGTCGGTCTGGTCGGCGAGTCCGGTTCGGGTAAGACCACCATCGGACGCGCCGCCGTGGCATTGCTGCCGGTGGTTGAGGGCAGGCTGAGTGTCGCCGGTCGCGACATCACCTACGCGACCAACAAGGACCTGTTCCCCTTCCGCCGCGATGTGGGCATCGTGTTCCAGGATCCTGGTTCGTCGCTCAACCCGCGGCTGCCGGTGGGGGAGTCGATCGGTGAGCCGCTCTTCCTGCACGAGAAGCTGCGTGGCGCCGAGCTGAGTCGGCGGGTGGAGGACCTCCTCGACAGCGTCGAGCTTCCGCGGGCGATGCGTAACCGCTACCCCCATGAGCTGTCCGGCGGGCAGCGGCAGCGGATCGGTATCGCGCGAGCGTTGGCTTTGGAGCCCAAGCTGCTGATCGCTGACGAGCCCACCTCGGCGCTCGACGTGTCGGTGCAGGCTCGGGTGTTGAAGCTCTTCGCGGACCTCCAGGACCGCTACGGCTTCGCCTGTCTGTTCATCAGCCACGACTTGGCAGTGGTGGAGATGCTCAGCAGCCAGATCGCGGTGATGAAGGACGGGCGACTGGTCGAGGTCGGTCCCACGACCGAGATCGTGAACAACCCGCAGCACCCCTACACCCAGCGTCTGCTGGCCGCGGTCCCCGTGCCCGATCCCGCCGAGCAGAAGCGACGTCGGGAGTTGCGCGACGCCATCTTGGAGCAGCAGGGAGTCTCGTAGTCGCCAACCCCGCCGGCGGGGGCGATCGGATCGAGGGCTGCTACAGCAGGGCCTCGATCTTCGCCACCCCCAAGGTGGGCCCTCCGGCGCTACGGAAGGACTCGGCCAGTTCGCTGAGGCCGGACGGACGGGAGCGCCCGTCCAGAATGGCGGTGGCCAGGCTGCGTAGCCGCTGCGCACTCACCTGCAGCGGCGCCAGCACGGTGCCGGCGTCGAGTTCGGCGAGGCGGTAGGCGTTGAAGAACTGATCGCCGCCCAGCGGCGTGACGATCATCGGTACCCCGGCCAGTGCAGCGTCGGTGATGCTGCCGAAGCCGCCGTGGCCCACGTAGAGATCGGCGTGGGCCATCAGTTCGGCCTGCGGCACGAAGTCCCGCACGATGATGTTGGCGGGCACGGTACCGATCCGGGCGACTGACTCGGGACGCCCGGCGGTGATCACCACCAGGGCCTCGCTGCCCGCGAACGCCTCGATCACCCGGCGGAAGTATCCGAGCCATCCGTTGTAGAC
>CAZLJN010000410.1:0-1711 GCA_964559815.1 uncultured Propionibacteriaceae bacterium | reverse complement strand
CCCTGTTGCCGACTGCGACCGGTGATCCGCTGGCGGCGGCGATCGTCGCGTTGGCAGGGTTGCAGCGTCTCGGCCTCGGCCCCGACATCTACATCGACCAGGTCGCCGACGCGATGGACCAGGTGGCCTCCGATTCGGCGGCGATGGTCGACATCGCCCAGAACCCGGCCAAGGCGATGGCCTTGGAACTGGCCGACGCTGCTCCGCTGGTGTGGGGTGGCTCGATCCTGGCCGCCCGAGCCAGCCGACGGATCGCCGAAGCGCTGCGTTCGGCGACCGGACGGGTGGTGCTGTCGGCTGATGCGGGCGCCTTGGAGCCGCTGCTGGCCGCGACGGTGCCGCGGGATCCGTTCGCCGATCCCTTCGAGGAGGGACCGCTCACGCGTCGTCCCGGCTTGGTGATGATCGATGACGGGCGTGACGACGAGCAGGCCGCCGAAGAGCGTCAGCGCTTGCGGGCGCTGGCCTACACCCAAGAGGTGATGGTTTCCAACCTCAGCCACGCCGAGGGCGACCCGGTGCAGCGCTATGCCACGGTGCTGCTGAAGGGCCTGTTCGCTGCGGCCTATCTGCAGATCGGTCTCGGCCGGGTCTAGGCCCACCGAAAGCGTCGTTATCGCCGGGGTGTTCGGGCACTCTCTGGGCGGCCCAACCGATGTCGTCGTTATGGCCGCCGGTTCCGGCTCCACAACGCCGGTTTCGGTGGGGACATGAGTGCAACCAGCGGTTGGGAACTCAACCAGCGGCGGGTGAATGGTCGGGCGGGTGTCGTCACTTCTGGCAGGATCGTCGTCCATGAGCAGTCATGGGAGTTCAAAGGCCGTCATCGCCGCGCTCGGCGCCAACCTCTTCATCGCCGCCACCAAGTTCGGCGCGTGGGCGCTGACCGGGGCGTCCTCGATGCTGGCCGAAGGTGTGCACTCGGTGGCCGACTCGGCCAATCAGCTTCTGCTGCTGCGTGGCGGCGCCTCGGCCAAGAAGGAAGCCACCGCGGAGCATCCGTTCGGCTACGGTCGGGCGCGCTACATCAGCGCCTTCCTGGTCTCGGTGATCCTGTTCAGCCTCGGCGGCCTGTTCGCCCTCTACGAGGCCTTCCACAAGTTCGAGCAGCTGCACGCCGGCCATGGCGATGACCTGTTGAACGGCCCGTGGTGGTGGGTGCCGCTGGCCGTGCTGGGGGCGGCGATCATCGCGGAGGGCTTCAGTTTCCGTACCGCGATCTCCGAATCGAGGCCGGGCAAGGGTAGCCAGTCGTGGGCGCGGTTCATCAAGACCGCCAAGTCGCCGGAGCTTCCCGTCGTGCTGCTGGAGGACTTCGCCGCCCTGATCGGTCTGGTCTTCGCGCTGATCGGCGTGGGGATGACGCTGCTGACCCGCAACGCGATCTGGGACGTGATCGGCACCGGCCTGATCGGCATGCTGCTGATCGCCGTCGCGGTCGTCCTGGCGATCGAGACCCGCAGCCTGCTGCTGGGGGAGGCCGCCAGTGAGGAGAACGTGCGCAAGATCGCCGCCGCCCTGGCCGGCTCGGACGGGGTGCAGCGGGTCATCCACCTCAAGACGCTGCACCTGGGTCCCGAGGAGATCCTGGTTGCGGCCAAGATCGCGGTCGAGCCGACCGAGTCGGCCCTGAAGGTCGCCCAGATCATCGATCAGGCAGAGGTTGCCGTCCGTACCGCCGAGCCGTGGGTCACCGCGCTCTACTTGGAGC
>CAZLJN010000409.1:0-1723 GCA_964559815.1 uncultured Propionibacteriaceae bacterium | reverse complement strand
CCGACCATCACCAACGACGGCGTGACCGTCGCCAAGGAGGTCGAGCTCACCGATCCGTTCGAGAACCTCGGCGCTCAGCTGGCCAAGGAAGTTGCCACCAAGACCAACGATGTGGCCGGCGATGGCACCACCACCGCCACCGTGCTCGCTCAGGCCCTGGTGCACGAAGGCCTGCGTGCGGTGGCGTCCGGCGCCAACCCGATGGGCCTCAAGCGCGGTATCGACGCTGCGGTGACTGCCGTCACCACCGAGCTCGTCCGGCTGTCGCGGGAGGTGGAGACCACCGCCGACATGGCGAACGTGGCCACCATCTCGGCTCGTGACGCCGAGATCGGCGGCCAGATCGCCGATGCCTTCGACAAGGTCGGCAAGGACGGTGTGATCACCGTCGAGGAGTCCAACACCTTCGGCACCGAGCTGAAGTTCACCGAGGGTATGCAGTTCGACAAGGGCTACCTCTCGCCGTACTTCGTCACCGACACCGACCGCATGGAAGCTGTCCTGGAGAACCCCTACATCCTGATCAACCAGGGCAAGATCTCCTCGATGAACGAGCTCCTGCCGGTTCTGGAGAAGGTCATCGGTGCCGGTGGCACGCTGATGATCATCGCCGAGGACGTCGACGGTGAGGCGTTGAGCACCCTGGTGGTCAACAAGATCCGTGGCACCTTCACCTCCGTGGCGATCAAGGCTCCGGGCTTCGGCGATCGCCGCAAGGCGATGCTGGAGGACATTGCCATCCTCACCGGTGGCAAGGTCGTGGCTCCCGAGGTCGGGCTGAAGCTCGACCAGATCGGGCTGGACGTCCTGGGCCGTGCGGCTCGGGTGGTCATCACCAAGGACAACACCACCATCGTCGAGGGTGTCGGCGCTGCCGATGCCGTCGCCGGACGGGTGACGCAGCTGCGGGCCGAGATCGAGCGCACCGATTCCGATTGGGACCGGGAGAAGCTGCAGGAGCGGGTGGCCAAGTTGGCCGGCGGCGTCTGCGTGATCCAGGTGGGTGCGGCGACCGAGGTCGAGATCAAGGAGAAGAAGCACCGCATCGAGGATGCTGTCTCCGCGACTCGCGCCGCGATCGAAGAGGGCATCGTCGCCGGCGGCGGCTCTGCCCTGGTGCACGCCGCGCGCGTCCTGGCCGGTGGCCTGGGCCTGAGCGGTGACGAGAAGACCGGTGTGTCGATCGTGGCCAAGGCCGTGGGCGAACCGCTGCGCTGGATCGCCGAGAACGGTGGCGAGGCCGGCCTGGTGGTCGTGGCCAAGGTGGCCGAGCTGGAGCCCGGTCAGGGCTACAACGGCGCCACCGGCGAGTACGGCGACCTGGTTGCCCAGGGCGTCATCGACCCGGTCAAGGTGACCCGCTCGGCGCTCGCCAATGCGGCCTCCATCGCGGCTCTGCTGCTCACCACCGAGACTGCGGTGGTCGACAAGCCGGCCGACGAGGAAGAACACACGCACAGCCACTGACGCTGTCTGCAAGCGGGCCTCCACCTTCGGGTGGGGGCCCCTTTGCGTTGACGGGGTTGATGGACGATCGACCAACCGAAACCGACGTTTTGGAGGCGCTCACGATGTGCAGCCCAGGCGGGCCAACCGATCCGGTCGTTATGAGGCCCGAATCGGGCGCGATAGCGACGGTTTCCGTTGGGGTCCCGATCTGGCTCGTTGCCTGACGCGTGATAACGACGGTTTCGGTTGGGGTCCCGCGAACAGCGCGTCTACC
>CAZLJN010000408.1:0-1735 GCA_964559815.1 uncultured Propionibacteriaceae bacterium | reverse complement strand
GACGTGGATTGTGCAGGCGGTGCCGATTGGGTTCGGCGTGATGGTGTTGCTCGCGGTGCTGTTGTGGCGGTGGTCCAAGATTCGGGCGACCCATTCTGAGGAGCGATTGAACCGTCTCGGGAAGCTTGTGCGCGGCCTGGAGGAACCTTTCGACGACCGGCAGAGCTGGGTGAAGTCGATGGTGATGGCTTTGGTGATGTGGGCGCTGGTGATGGTCATGCCGTGGGCTGTTGACGTCCTGGTGCAGGCAATGCCGCCGACCGGTGATCGGCAGCCGGTTGCGCCGATCACCGCCGCTGATCTGGCGATGGCGCAATGGGTGTTGCAGCTGGCGGCGACAGCCGGGTTGGGTTTGGTGATGTTTGGCCCGTTCTTGCTGGCGACGGTTGCCATGCTGATTCGTGTCTCCCTGACTGATGCGGAGTTGAAGGGTGCCGGGCTGTGGCCACGTGGGCTGAGCTGAGCTGAGCGCCCGAGTCTGGCGTCGCGGCCCCACGGTGTTGACCGTGGGGCCGTTGCCTTTCTTCGGGCCTGGTTGTCCACAGCAGCAAAGGGGCTGCGCAGATCGTGTCCACAGCACCCCGAAAGAATACAGCGCGCGCTGTAAACTGGTCTTGTTGATACGACGACGAGAGGGGATCAGATGATGCACACCGATGAGGCCGAGGCCCGATTTGTCACCGCTGAGGATGCGGAGTGGCCGGCTCAGCTCAACGACTTGGCAACACCGCCGGCGGGGCTGTGGGTGCTGGGCAAAGGCCGGCTGAACGAGTTGGCCGAGCGGGGCGTGGTGATCACCGGCTCTCGGGCCTCGACGGGCTACGGCGACCAGGTCGCGGCGGACTTGGCGAACGATCTGGGGGTAGCGGGGCTGGTGGTGGTCAATGGTGGCGGCTTCGGCATTGATGCGGCGGCGCTGCGTGGCGCGGTCTACTCGGCCGGTGTGCCGGCGGTGGTGGTTCTGCCCTGCGGTCTGGACGTTGTGTTTCCGGGGCCGCACCTGGCGCTGTTCCGGGCGGTCGTCGATCGTGGCGGGGTGATCGTGAGTGAGTACCCGGCTGGCGAGCGGCCGAGGCTTGCCCGGTTCCTGCGGCGCCAGGAGCTATTGGCGGCGCTGAGCCTGGGCGCGGTGCTGGTGGAGGCGGCTGCGCGGAGCACGGCGCGGCGGGTGATCCCGGCCGCAGCGCAGCTGGGCCGCAAGCTGATGGCGGTGCCAGGGCCGGTGACCAGCGCCACGTCGGTGATGCCGCACCAGCTGATCCGGTCGGGTGAGGCGGTGATGGTCGTCGATGGTGCGTCGGTGCTGGCGGCGCTGGGCCGGTGACGATGAGCAGTGACGAGGTGGGGGCCGGTATCGGCCCCCACCTTCTGCGTGATGGTCGCGGCTATGTGTGGGTCCGGCAGGCCGATGGCGACTACGTGATGGAGGGTGATAGCCCGAGGTTCTCGCGGTCGATTGCCGAGTTGCGCTCATCGGGGTTTGAAGCGGTGATCGGCCGGGTCGAGCCGATTTAGCAGTCGAGATCCGCGCACCTATTTTGCAAAATAGTTGGCCAGGACGGCCCTCGAATGAGGCTTATGTAGGTGAGCGTCGAGGAGAGGACCGGAGCGATGACGGTAGAGGCTGTGCGGGATGTCCCGCTGATTCTGCAGGAGCTGGCCGAGCGGATTGTGCAGCTGCGGCTGGAGGGGGCGCCGGCTGCGGAGTTGGCCGAGCTGCGGGCCGAGTACGAAG
>CAZLJN010000407.1:0-1752 GCA_964559815.1 uncultured Propionibacteriaceae bacterium | reverse complement strand
CGTCGGCTCAGGCCTTGGGCGTGACCACCGGCAGCAGGCCGTCGAAGGTGATCGTCCAACCCATGCCGTGGGCGAGGATGTAGCCGACCCCGACGAGCACGGACAGGATGACAAGGGAGAACATCGCGTAGGCGACCACCCGGCCCATCACGTGGGGCTTCATCACGACGTCGGTCTCGTGCACCTCTGCGTCACCGCCGGTGCCCCACGCCAGGGCACGAATGCCGAAGGCGAAGATCGTCGGCAGGCCGGCGCCGAGCACGAGCCCGATCAGCAGTACCCGCCACGCCCCGTCCAGGGCCGCCCACAGCTGTTCCATCAGTGCACCCCACCCGAGACCGGAACCTTGACCTTGGGCTCGTCGGCGTCACCGCTCCACTCGTCGTTGACGTTGTGGTGGCCGATCGGGTCGCGCCGGGAGTGCCAGCGCATGTAGACCGCAGCCGCGCACATGATCCCGAAGACCACGAAGGCGCCGGTCGAGCCGCCGATCACATGGCCGAGGTACCACAGCGCCGCGCCGACGAGCGCGGCGAGCGGGAGCGTGGTCAGCCAGGCCAGACCCATCCGTCCGGCTACCCGCCAGCGCACGGTCGCGCCCTTGCGGCCCAGGCCCGAGCCGAGGATGGAGCCGGTGCAGACGTGCGTGGTGGACAGTGCGAAACCCAGCTGGCTGGACGTCAGGATGACCGCGGCGGACGCGCTCTCCGCCGCCATTCCCTGCGGTGAGGAGATCTCCACCAGGCCCTTGCCCATGGTCCGGATGATCCGCCAGCCGCCGATGTAGGTGCCGGACGCGATCGCCACGGCGCAGGCGATCTTCACCCACAAGGGGATCTCGTGTGTCGCCGACCAGTGGCCGGAGGCGATCAGGGCCAGGGTGATCACGCCCATCGTCTTCTGGGCGTCGTTCGTGCCGTGCGACAGCGACAGCAGCGACGCCGTGCCGATCTGGCCCCACCGGAAGCCGGACTCCTGGTAGCGCTCCGCCACGCCCTCGGTGATCTTGAACACCAGTCTCGTGCCGACCATGGCGACGATGATCGCGATGGCGGGAGAAAGAAGGGCCGGGAGGACGACCTTCCCGACCACTCCGTCGAGCTTGTAGCCCTCGCCGACCCATTTGACGCCGCTCCAGCCGAGGCTGGCGATCGTTGCGCCGATCAGCCCTCCGAAGAGGGCGTGCGACGAACTGGACGGCAGTCCCCAAAGCCAGGTGAGGATGTTCCAGATGATGGCGCCGGCCAGACCGGCCATCAGGATCAGCAGCAGGCCGTGACCCCCATCGGCCATCAGCTCGGGCTTCGGCGTCCCGTCCGGATTCTGGATCCGGATCACAGCGTTGGTCACGGTGATGGCCACCTCGACGGACAGGAACGCGCCGACGAGGTTGAGGATCGCGGAAAGCGTGACCGCGGCCTTCGGGGTCAGCGCCTTCGTGGCGATCGACGTGGCCATGGCGTTTGCCGTGTCATGGAAGCCGTTCGTGAAATCGAAGGCCAACGCTGTGATAACAACGAGCGCCAAGAGTATGAACTCAGGGGTCACGTCCTTCATGGTACGGGTAAGCCCGGCAGATGTGGAACGCGGCCGATTTGGGCACTCCTGCGCGCTCAGTGAGCGTCTCACCCCTTGGTGGCGTGGTAGTGGCTGGGCCTGGCACCGGTGATGGTGCGGGCACCGCATAGGATGAGCGATCGTGAGTTCCCGCATCCTCGCCGCCGTCGCCTGGCCCTACGCCAACGGCCCGCG
>CAZLJN010000406.1:0-1777 GCA_964559815.1 uncultured Propionibacteriaceae bacterium | reverse complement strand
GTGATGAAGTCCCTGGCTGTAGCCGGGGCGGCGGTCATGCTTGCGACGGGATCTGCGGCGGCGGCACCGCCCGATCTGCCCACGCCGGCCAAGCCGAAGTTCAAGAAGACCATCCAGCCGAGCCTCTTCGGCATGCACGTGCACGAACTCAGTGAGCCGGTCCCGCAACTGACTCAGAAGTTCGGGTCGATCCGCATCTGGGACAACGGCGTGCGTTGGGACCAGATCAACACCGCGCCCGGTGTCTACGACTGGACACTGATGGATCAGGTGGTGGCCAACGCTGAGGCCACGGGTGCCCAGCGGATCATGTTCGTGCTGGGATCCACCCCCGAATGGCTGGCGACGGACACCTCCGTGCCGAACTACCTCAAGGCGCCCGGCGCGAACTCGATGCCGTCGAGTCTGACCGCCTGGGACGACTGGGTGCGGGAGGTCACCAATCGGTACAAGGACCGTATCGACGAGTGGCAGGTCTGGAACGAGGTGAACTTCTCGTCGTTCTGGTCCGGGACCGTCGGCCAGATGATCACGTTGACCGAGCGTGCGTCCAAGATCGTCAAGCAGAACGACCCGAGTGCCGACTTCGTCACCGGCTCGGCGATCGTGCGGCAGTCGAAGAAGGTCTCGAAACAGTCCGCCGCCATCTCCTCGAAGAGCTTCTTCTACCAGTACATGAAGGGACTGAAGAAGAAGAAGGTGAAGTTCGACGCCGTCGGGATGCACCTGTACCCCTGGTACAAGGCCGGCCCCGGCGATGGCACGCCCTACGACCGGGAGACCGGAGTGGCCGATGCCCAGAAGGTGCTCGACAAGCTGAAGATCAAGCAGCCGATGTACGACACCGAGATGGCCTACGGGAACCGTCGCGACAACGGTTGGCGTAAGAAGGTGCTCTCGCAGCCCAAGGGTGCGGCGTACCTGGCCCAGACCTACATCTACTCGATGGTGAACAACGTGCCGGAGGTCTACTGGTACGGATGGGACGACTACGTGCTCGGCGTGAACGTCACCGATCCCGTCACGGGCGCGGTGCTTCAGCCCGGCATCGCGTACAACACGGTCATGAACTGGATGAGCGGGGCGAAGAACGGCGGTTGCACGTACGCCTCCGGCGTGAACACCTGCCTGATCAAGCAGAAGGGTAAGCGGCAGTACATCACCTTCCGACGCTCTGCCGCGAAGAAGCCGTACGTGGTGCCCAAGTCGTGGAAGGTCAAAGAGGTGTGCACCGTGCTCGACGACTGCTCGAAGGTCAAGAAGAACCGTCGCGTCAAAGTGGGGGACAGCCCCGTGTTGTTCCGATGAGGACAGGACTCAAGGCGCTCGTCCTGGCAGCCGGCTTGGCGCTGGTGGCTGGTCCGGCCAGTGCCGCGACGGCGCCACCGCTGCCGACTCCCAAGGGAGGCTACGGCGCGAAGATCTCGCAGGATCTGCTGGGCATGCACGCGCATTACTTGACCGATGCCACGATCAACACCAACCAGAAGTTCGGGGCTGTGCGCATCTGGGACAACCAGGTGCGCTGGAACCAGATCAACACCGCACCTGGCGTCTATGACTGGACACTGCTGGACCAGGTCGTAGCCAACGCGGAGGCGGTCGGGGCCACCGAGATCCTCTATGTCCTCGGTTCGACGCCGCAGTGGGCTTCGCAGTACCCGGACTCCGACGGCTACTTCGGCCCCGGCAGCGCCGGCATGCCCACCAACATCGACGACTGGAAGAACTGGGTGCGAGCGGTCGCCGAGCGGTACAAGGGCAGGATCACCGCCTA
>CAZLJN010000405.1:0-1778 GCA_964559815.1 uncultured Propionibacteriaceae bacterium | reverse complement strand
GCACCAGGTAGCCCAGTACGCCGATCAGTCCGACCGCGCCCACGATCACGAAGCCGGCCCGGACCACCAGCACCGGCCACCCGAGTTGGTCGGCCAGCCCGGCACACACCCCGCCGATCCAGGCGGCGTTGAGCGGCCGGGTTGATCCAGGCTGGGTCAGGTTCGTCATCGCCGCCTCATCGCCTTACTTGACCGAGCCTCGTAGCACCGGATGGCTCGGCAGAGTCACCGACTCCACCGGCACGCCGGCCAGCTTCTTGGTCAACAACTCGGCCGCGACCCGGCACAACACGTCGGCCGGGTTGGTCATCGTGGTCAGACCCGGGCTCGACTGCGCGGCCAGGGCGGCATCGTCGAAGCCGATGACGGCCACGTCGTCCGGGACCCGAAGACCTGCTTGGTTCAACGCGTGCAGGGCGCCGATGGCCATCAGGTCGTTGGCCGCGAAGATGGCGTCGTAGCTCTCCCCGGACGCCACCAACCGAGCGGCGGCTGCCCGTCCGGTGGCTTGAGTGAAGTCACCCACCTCGACCGGACCCGGTTGGAGTCCGGCAGCAGCCAGGGCCTCGTGATAGCCCTGCAGGCGACGTCGACCGGCCGCCATGTCCAGCGGGCCGGTGATGGTGGCGATCCGCCGATAGCCCCGCTCGATCAACAACTCGGTGGCCTGCCGGGAGGCATCCACCTGATCGAGATCGACATACGGCAGGCCGGGCGTCTCCGGATCTCCGACGAAGACCACCGGAATCGCCATCCGTGCCAACGCCTTCGCCAGCTCCGGTCCGTGATGGGAGACGACGATCGCGCCGTCGACGTGGCCGGAATCGAGATAGCGCAGCATCCGATCAGCGGGATCTCCCGGTTGGGCGATGGCCAGCACCACCTGAACATCGGAGTTGCCGAACCCTTGCAGCGCCCCGTGATACGCCTGAGGGAAGAAGGGGTCGTTGAAGACCCGCTCATTGGCCTCGGGCACCACCACCGCCACCACGCCCGTTCGCCGGGTGACCAACGCTCGAGCAGCACGGTTGGGGTGGTAGTCGAGATCGCTGATCGCCGCCTGCACCGATTTGACCGTGTCCGGCGCCACCAGCGTGGCGCCGTTGACCACCCTCGACACCGTGGCCCGCGAAACGCCGGCTCGCCGTGCGACATCTTCCAATGTGGGGGCCGGGCGCTCCCCGTCAGGGAATCTGACCACGAGCGCCTCCTCTATCTATTGGACAAGAGCCCTGGCCTTCACCACGCTGGAGTACCAACGCGCGCTGGCCTTCTCCCGCCGTTGCAGGTCGGCATCCACACAGAGGATACCGAAGCGCTTGTCATAGCCGTGGGCCCACTCGAAGTTGTCCACCAGAGACCACGCCAGGTAGCCGCGGACGTCCGCCCCGCCCTCGATCGCCTGATGTACCGCGCGCAAGTGCCCGGCGAAGTACTCGATGCGATCGGTGTCGATGATCGTTCCCTCGGCGTCGCGAACGTCATCGGCGTAGGCCGCGCCGTTCTCGGTGATCACCATCGAGACCCCGGCCGGACCGGTGTACTCCCGCTGCAGCCGGACGAGCAGATCGCGAAGGCCATCGGGATCGACCGTCCAGCCCAAGGAAGTGACCGGGAGATCGCGGGCCACCGAGATCGCTTCGGGGGCGGTGATGTGCGGGCTGGCCAACTCGCGACCACGCACCACGTTCGGCCCCCGCTGCTCTCCCGGCGCCGGTGCCCGCACCACGTCGGTGGTGTAGTAGTTCACCCCGAGCACATCGATGGGCGTCGAGATG
>CAZLJN010000404.1:0-1781 GCA_964559815.1 uncultured Propionibacteriaceae bacterium | reverse complement strand
GATGGTCGCAGCAGGGCAACGCCCCAGCGGCGCACCAGGGAGGGTGGGGGCGCGTCGGTCATGGTCATCAGTATCTAACGGGCCGAGAAGCCGATCCGACCGGGTTCGGGGTCGGGCCATTGCAGGTCGAAGTCGTCCACCCGTCCCGGACGGGCGGCGGTGGTGGGATCCTCGATCGCGAAGCGCAGCAGCCGACGGACGGCGTCCGGTTCGCCTTGGGCGATGATCTCCACGTCGCCGTCGGGCAGATTGCGGACGGTTCCGGCCAGGCCGAGCGCGCGGGCGGTGTTCTGGGTCCACCAGCGGAAGCCGACCCCTTGGACCCGTCCGGTCACTACCAGGCGCATCGCGAGCATGTCTCCATTCTCGGACACGACGGCGCCGGTGTTCGAGAATGAAATGATGAGCACATGACGCAACCGATTCGCGAAGTGCTCACCTGGGAAGGGTTCGGCGTGGCCGCCCGCGAGTTGGCCCGGCAGGTGGTCGAGTCGGGGTATCAGCCCGACCTGATCATGTCGATCACCCGAGGCGGCATGCTGCCGGCCGGCGCGATCAGCTACGCCATGGGCATCAAGAACCTGCACATCATCAACGTCGAGTTCTACACCGGGGTCGACACCCGGCTGCCGATGCCGGTGCTGCTGCCGCCGGTGCCGGTCGCCGTGGACCTGTCGGCCAAGCAGGTGCTGGTCATCGACGACGTCGCCGACACCGGTGAGACGCTGCGCATGGTGCGCGATTTCTGCGCCGCGCACCTGGCCGAGACCCGCACCGCGGTGCTGTACGAGAAATCCCAGTCGGTGGTGAAATGCGATTACGTGTGGAAGCGCACCGATGAGTGGATCTCGTTTCCGTGGTCGAGCGAACCGCCATTGGTGGGGGTCTCCACCGACAATTGACCTCGCCAAGGGGAGGCGCTGCCCCGGGTGTGCCCGCTATGCTCTGCGCTGAGCGGCGCAAGAACCTGATGAATGTGGGGGCATTCAGGGGATTCGGGGGGAATCGTGAGCCATGCAGGACGCGCGCATCTGGGACACGAGCGTGAAACCGAGAGCGATCTACTGCTGCGCGTGCGCGCCGGCGACATGGACGCTTTCAGCGAGATCGTCGAGCGCAATGAAGGCCCCGGTCTGGCGGTAGCCAGAGGAATCGTCGATCCGACCACAGCCGAGGACGTCGTCGCTGACTCCTTCGAGCGACTGCTGGTGGCATTGCGCCGCGGTGACGGACCCACCTACTGCCTGCGTCCCTACTTCCTGCAGATGGTTCGCAACCGCGCCATCGACTACCAGCGGCGCAATCCGGAAGTCCCCACCGATGCCCCGGTGCCGCTGCCACCGGCCCCCGCGATGCCGCACGAACTGGATTCCGACGTCGTCCGGCGTGCCTTCGAGTCGTTGCCCGAACGGTGGCAATCGGCCTTGTGGCTGGGCGATGTCGAGGGACGCAGCAACGCCGAGATCGGTAAAGAATTGGATGTGGCCGAGAGCGCGGCCAGTCAATTGCTGTTTCGGGCCCGGGAGGGTCTGCGCCAGTCCTTCCTCGATGCGCAGATCGGGCAGGAGGCCGGCTGTAATCAGCTCAGCGGCCTGCTCGGCAAGTATGTGCGCGAGCGCACCAGCCGCCGCGACGCCCGCAAAATCGATGAGCATTTGGCCGGCTGCGACCATTGCCGTGCGGCGGTGACCAAGACCCGGGATCTGAATAAGCGGATCGGTGCCGGTCTGGCGGTCGGCGTACTCGGCGGGATCGGCCTGGAGTTGATTCGACGGCCGGCC
>CAZLJN010000403.1:0-1843 GCA_964559815.1 uncultured Propionibacteriaceae bacterium | reverse complement strand
CCCCTGGTGGTCAGCGAGGTGAACCCCGAGGATGCGCTGAACCCGCCGACCGGCATCATCGCCAACCCGAACTGCACCACCATGGCCGCGATGCCGGTGCTCAAGCCGCTGCACGACGAAGCCGGCCTGGTGCGGCTGACCGTGTCGACCTACCAAGCCGTGTCCGGCTCCGGGGTGGCCGGGGTGGCGGCGCTGGCCAATCAGATCGAGGCTGCCGGCGATGCCCGCGGGCTGGCATTGGACGGCACCGCCGTCGCTGCCGGCGACCCGACGCCGTACGTGCGTCCGATCGCCTACAACGTGGTGCCGCTGGCCGGTTCGATCGTCGACGACGGCACCTTGGAGACCGACGAGGAGCAGAAGCTGCGCAATGAGTCGCGCAAGATCCTGCACCTGCCTGAACTCCTGGTGGCCGGCACCTGCGTGCGGGTTCCGGTGTTCAGTGGGCATTCGCTCAGCATCCACGCCGAGTTCTCCCGTCCGATCAGTGTGGAGCGGGCCACTGAGTTGCTCTCGGCTGCGCCCGGCGTCGAGCTCAGCGACGTCCCGACCCCGCGCGAAGGAGCCGGCCAGGACGCCTGCTTCGTCGGCCGGATCCGGGTCGACCAGTCCGTGCCGGACGGCAAGGGGCTGGTGCTGTTCGTGGTGGGCGACAACCTGCGCAAGGGTGCCGCTCTCAATGCTGTGCAAATCGCAGAGGTGGTGGCGAACCGATGAGTCGTCTGGCCGTGATTGGTGCCGGCGTGATGGGTGAGACCCTGATCGCCGGTCTGCTGCGGGCCGGCTGGGAGCCGTCCCAGATCACTGCGGTGGACCGGCACGGTCCGCGCCTGGAGGAGATCTCGGCGAAGTACGGCATCGGCACCGCCGAGTTGGCCGACGCGGTCAGCGGCGCGGAGGCGGTCGTGGTCGTGGTCAAGCCGCAGGACACCGGCGAGGTGCTGCCGATGGTGGCCGCGTCCCTGGCCGAAGGCGCCCTGGTGGTGTCGCTGTGCGCGGGCGTCACCATCGCCCAGATCGAAGCCGTGATGCCCGACCAGACGCCGGTGGTGCGGGTGATGCCGAACACCCCCGCGCAGGTGGACGAGGGCATGGCGGCCATCTCCGGTGGCGCGGCGGCGACGTCGGCGAACCTGGAGTTCGTCACCGGCCTGCTGAGCGCAGTCGGCAAGGTGGTGACCGTCCCGGAGAAGTACCAGGACGCTGTCACCGCCATCTCCGGTTCCGGCCCGGCCTACCTGTTCTTCGTGGTCGAAGCCATGATCGACGCCGGTGTCATGCTCGGCCTGCCGCGCGACATCGCCACCACGCTGGTGGTGCAGACCATGTACGGCTCGGCCAAGCTGTTGTCCGAGTCGGGCGTCCACCCGACGCAGTTGCGGGAGCGGGTGACCTCCCCAGGAGGCACCACCGCTGCGGCGCTGCGGGAGCTGGAGGACCACCGGGTCAAGGCCGCCTTCATCACCGCGATGGAGGCTGCCCGCGATCGCAGTCGGGAGCTCGCTTCGTCCTGATCTGGCCGCTGGCGCCCGGCGAGGCTGCACGCCTGCCGATGCCGTCTGCACAGTTGGGCGATAGTTCGAGACGAGTGTTCACACCGGCACTGTCGATGCCACTATCGTTGGACGAGTACCCCACCACGGCGGTGGGTGTGTGGGAGAAGGCGGTCAGCCATGAACGATCCGGTCACCAGTCTGGGAAACGTCAAGTTTCTGAAGGTGGCCGAGGTTGCGGCGGCGCTGCGAGTATCTCGGATGTCGGTCTACCGACTCATCCATTCCGGTGACTTGGAGGCGGTGCGCTTCGGCCGCAACTTCCGTGTTCCCGAGCACGCCGTGAACGC
>CAZLJN010000402.1:0-1862 GCA_964559815.1 uncultured Propionibacteriaceae bacterium | reverse complement strand
TTCTTCAGCTGCCGGCCCTCGCCCATGTGCAGCATCTTGTCCAGTAGACCCACGGCGACCGTGCTTCCTGTCTCGGTTGATTGCGGTGCGATCCTCAGCGGCGCACCCGCCCCATCCTACGGGCTGCGGCCAATCCGGAGGCCATTGGAGCGGGGACCGGTGGCGTCTGAGGCGCGGATCGGACTTATCACCGAAACAAACCAGTGGCAGGATTCCCCAATCACCTTTGAGAAAGGACTCCCATGAAGCGACTGCTCGGCTTCGCCGCGGCCGCGTCCGCCGTGGCGCTGGTGCTCACTGGCTGCGCCAACTACTCCCAGCCGTCCGGCGCCGCCCCGGCGACCCAGATCAAGGATCTCGCCGATCTGAAGGGCAAGACCCTCGCCGTGCAGACCGACACCACCGGCCAGAAGTACGCCGAGGACCACAAGGCCGAGTTCGGCTACGAGATCAAGGTGTTCGACGACCTGCCCGGCACCGCCAACGCCGTCCTGGCCGGCACCGCTGACGCCGCGATCAACGACAACGGCGTCCTCTACGACTTCGCCAAGCAGAACCCCACCACCGAGGTGGTCAAGGAGTTCGCGACCGGCGAGCAGTACGGCTTCAACGTCGGCAAGACCAACCAGGGCCTGCTGAACGCGGCCAACGAGGCGCTCGCCGAGGCCAAGAAGGACGGCACCTACAACGCCATCTACTCCAAGTGGTTCGGCACCGACGCGCCGAAGGACGTGCTCGACAACAACACGCCGACCACCTCCGGCGACGCCAAGCCGACGCTGGTCGACCCGAAGTCGCTGACCGTGTGCACCCACCTGGCGTACCGGCCGTTCCAGTACCTCGACGACGACAACACCACGATCATCGGCTTCGATGTGGACCTTGCCGACGTCATCGCCAGGAAGCTCGGCGTGACCCAGAAGATCATCGACATCGAGTTCGGCCAGATCACCTCCGGCGCGGTATTCCCGGCCAAGAAGTGCGACCTGGGCGCCGCGGCGATCACGATCACGGAGGAGCGCAACGCCGCCGCTCCGTTCACCGATCCGTACTTCGACGCCACGCAGGCACTGCTGGTGAAGAAGTCCTGACCTGACCCACACCAGCCGGCCGGGGACCGACCACGACAGGACGGTTCCCGGCCGTTGCGAGGACGGAGAAGACATGTCAGCCAGCGCAGCCACTGCTGCCCCACCCAAGAAGAAGCTGTCGCCGCGCAAGCGGGCCCAGCGGACCCGGATCGTCCAGTACGTCGTGCTGGCCCTGCTCGTGGTCCTCGCGGCGGTCACTATCGACGGACGCTCGATCCAGCAGGTGTTCTTCCGTCCCGACCTGATCGCCCGGACGATCAGCGTCGCCCTCGGCAAGGCCTTCCTGAACACGATCATCTACACGGCGGGAGCCTTCGTGCTCGGCCTCGCGCTCGGCACCGTGCTCGCGCTGATGAAGCTGTCCCAGATCGGCCCCTACCGGTGGCTCGCCACCATCTACACCGAGTTCTTCCGCGGCCTGCCCGCGATCATCGTGTTCCTCGCGTTCAGCCTGCTGGGCACGGCGCTGCCGGGCTTCACCGGCTTCCCGCTCGATCCCTACGGCACGGTGTGGACGGCGCTCGGCATGGTCTCGGCCGCCTACATGTCCGAGACGATCCGCGCCGGCATCCAGGCGGTGCCCAAAGGCCAGCTGGAGGCGGCCCGCTCGCTCGGCATGCCGTCCGGGATGGCCATGCAGCGGATCATCCTGCCGCAGGCCTTCCGGATCATCACCCCGCCCCTGACCAACGAGTTGGTGCTGCTCACCAAGGACTCCTCCCTGGTGTACGTGATCGGCCTGACCACCGCCGGGTACGAGCTGACCAAATT
>CAZLJN010000401.1:0-1889 GCA_964559815.1 uncultured Propionibacteriaceae bacterium | reverse complement strand
ACTCACACCCGCGGCGATCGCGAGTCGGTGAAGGGCCGCATCGGCGGACGCACCCACGAGATCAGCCGCTTGATCGGACGCTCGCTGCGGGCCGTGATCGACTACGCCGCGCTCGGTGAGAACACCATCGTGCTCGACTGCGACGTCCTGCAGGCCGACGGCGGCACCCGCACCGCCGCGATCACCGGTGCCTATGTGGCCCTGGTCGATGCGGTGGCCTGGCTGCGCCAGCGCGGGTCCCTGGCCGGCGAGCCGCTGATCGGCTCGGTCGCGGCGGTCTCGGTCGGTGTGATCGACGGCGTCCCAATGCTCGACCTGGCCTACTCGGAGGATTCGCGCGCCGAGGTCGACCTGAACGTCGTCGCCACCGGCGATGGTCGGCTGATCGAAGTCCAGGGCACCGCCGAAGGTGAGCCGTTCAGTCGCGCCGTGCTCGACCAGCTGCTTGACCTCGGCCTGGCCGGTTGCGCGACCCTGACCAGCGTGCAGAACGAGGCCCTCGGCCGATGAACGTGATCGTGGTGGCCACCCACAACGCCAAGAAGGCCGCCGAGCTGCACCGCGTCCTGGCGGCTGCGGGGGTGGACGCCGAAGTGAAGGGCCTCGACGAGTTCCCGGCCTACCCCGAGCCCGCCGAGACCGAGAAGACCTTCGAAGGCAACGCCCTGATCAAGGCCAAGGCTGCGGTGGCCGCCACCGGCTGCATCGCCGTGGCCGACGACTCCGGGTTGGAGGTCGACCTGCTCAACCGGATGCCCGGCGTCCGGTCGGCTCGCTGGTCAGGTCCCGAAGCCACCGATGCGTCCAACCTCAAACTGCTGTTGGCCCAACTCCACGACACCCGCGAGGAAGATCGCACGGCCCGCTTCGTCTGCGCGATGGCCATGGTCGCCCCCGATGGCACCCAGCACCTGGTCCGCGGAGTGATGAATGGCCACCTGGTGCTCACCCCGCGCGGCAAGAACGGCTTCGGCTACGACCCGATCTTCATCGCCGACGGCTACGCCAAGACCAACGGCGAACTCTTGCCCGAAGTGAAGGACGCCATCAGCCACCGCGGCCAGGCCGTCCGTAAGATCGTTCCGTTGCTGAAGAAGTATCTGAGGAAGCGATGAAGCAATACCTCGACCTGCTCGACCGGGTGCTCACCGAGGGTGTGGAGAAGTCCGACCGCACCGGCACGGGCACGCTCAGCGTGTTCGGGCATCAGATGCGGTTCAACCTCGCCGAGGGGTTCCCGCTGCTGACCACCAAGAAGCTGCACACCCGCTCGATCTTCGGTGAGCTGCTGTGGTTCCTGCGCGGCTCGACCAACCTGGCCTGGCTGCACGAGAACAACATCACCATCTGGGACGAATGGGCCGACGCCAATGGTGAGCTTGGCCCGATCTACGGCTATCAGTGGCGCTCCTGGCCCACCCCGGACGGCGGCCACGTCGACCAGATCAAGACCGTGATCGAGTCGATCAAGAACAACCCCGACTCCCGCCGCCACATCGTCAGCGCGTGGAATGTCGGCCAGCTCAGCGAGATGGCGCTGCCGCCGTGCCACGCCTTCTTCCAGTTCTATGTGGCCGACGGCAAGCTGTCCTGCCAGCTCTACCAGCGCTCGGCGGATGTGTTCCTCGGGGTGCCGTTCAACATCGCTTCCTACGCGCTGCTGACTCACCTGGTGGCTCAGCTCACCGACCTGGAGGTGGGTGACTTCGTCCACACCCTCGGTGATACGCACCTCTACCTCAACCACCTCGACCAGGCACGCTTGCAGTTGACCCGCGAGCCGCGTCCGCTGCCGAAGCTGGTGCTGAACCCGGCGATCACCGACATCGATGCGGTCGAACTGGCCGACATCGAGGTGGTCGACTACGACCCGCACCCCGGAATCAAAG
>CAZLJN010000400.1:0-1942 GCA_964559815.1 uncultured Propionibacteriaceae bacterium | reverse complement strand
CGGGTCTTGATCTTGTCGGCGACGCTGTCGACCGAGTACGGGATCTCCGGCAGCACCTTCTCGGTGGTCGCCGTCGCCGAGGGTGCCCGCGATCTGTCCGACACCGCCGATCTGGCCGCAGCCGGGGCCCTGATCTCCGCCGCCAAGACCCCTGAAGCGGTGCGGGCAGCCAAGCAGCACTTCGCCCATGTGGCCGACGCTCAGCGCGAGCACACCTTCAAGCTGGCCCGCGAACTCGAAGCGGCCACCGGGCTGGAGTCCCGAGTGTCGATCCTGGGCTACGTCCAACGTGGCGGGACGCCGTGCGCGGCCGATCGCCTGCTCGGCTCGCGGTTGGGTACCGCCGCCGCTCATGCCGTCGGCAAGGGCCAGTTCGGCGTCATGGTCGCCGCTCGCGGCGATGACACCGCCCTGGTGCCGCTGAACGAGGTCGCCGGTCAGCTGAAGCTGGTGCCGGCCGACCATGAGTGGGTCTCCACCGCCCGCAAACTGGGCACCGGTCTGGGCGACTGAGTCGGTTCGCACCTCTCGACGCGATGGGTGCGAACTGGAAGGATTCCGGGTACGGCCCGGCGTCCGGCGGCGTCAGAGATGACGACACCCCAACGAGCCGACCGACCATCTTTGGGGGATCGAAAATGGGACGACGTTTCACGCAGGTCGACGTGTTCGGAAACGGGCTCAGCGGCAATCCGCTGGCCGTGGTGCACGATGCGGACGACCTCACCGACGAGCAGATGCAGGCCTTCGCCTCCTGGACGAACCTGTCGGAGACCACCTTCCTGCTCAAGCCGATCGAGGCACGCGCCGACTATCGGGTGCGAATCTTCACTCCGCAGGGTGAGCTGCCGTTCGCGGGGCATCCGACGCTGGGCACCGCACATGTGTGGATGGCCACCGGCGGACGTCCGAACTCGACGGCGTGCATCGTCCAGGAGTGCGGCATCGGGCTGGTCGAACTGCGCGGCCAGGACGGCAAGCTGGCCTTCGCGGCCCCGCCGCGGCTGAGCAGCGAGAAGCTGGGACGCGCCGAGGTGGCCAAGATCGCCAAGGCGATCGGGATTCCCGCCAAGCAGTGGGTGGCCCACGCCTGGGGCGACAACGGGGCGCCGTGGATGATGGTGCAGCTGGCCGACGCCGCGACCGTCCGCAGCCTTGAGGTGAATCGCGAAGTGCTGGCTACCGGTCAGCACCTCGGCCTGATCGGGCTCGAGCCCGAGGGCAGCAGGTACGCCTACGAGGTACGCGGCATTCTGCGCGAGTTCGAGGATCCGGTCACCGGCAGCCTGAACGCCGCGGCTGCCCAGTGGATGCGCGAGCGCGAGCTGGTGCCCTCGTCCTACCTGGTCACCCAGGGGTCGGCGGTGGGTCGCGACGGTGAGGTGTCGGTCTACGACGACGGCGAACGCATCTGGATCAGCGGCCGGGTGCGCAAGGTGATCTCCGGCGACGTGGACATCCCGCGGGTGTAACGCCGCGGGTGGGCACCGCCGAGTGGGTGTTCGATCTTCGTGGTTGGCGGGCGCCTTCGCCCCACCTCATCCTCGACCGTGTTCGTCTTGCGTCGTTTCCTGACCTCAAGATCGGGCTCTGAGCGACGAAGATCGAACACCCGGCAGCGGCACGGCCGAAGTCGGCCGGGATAACGACGAAAATGGCGCAGTTGCGGCGCTGAGCACCCTTGCTGAGGCTGCGGCGTCCCAAAGCCACCGGGCAGCCGTGCCAGTCGGGGGCAGGCGAACTACCCTTGATGAGTTCACCGAGCAAGGAAGCACCATGCCTGCACTCCGATCGCGTACGACCACCCACGGCCGCAATATGGCCGGCGCCCGCGCCCTGTGGCGCGCCACCGGCCTGACCGAGTCCGACTTCGGCAAGCCGATCGTGGCGATCGCGAACTCCTTCACCCAGTTCGTGCCCGGCCACGTCCACCTCAAAGACA
>CAZLJN010000399.1:0-1954 GCA_964559815.1 uncultured Propionibacteriaceae bacterium | reverse complement strand
GTGCCACGGCTCACGTCCGCCGGCGCTGGCGATGATCGCCGCGGCGTAGTCGCGTCCGGCCTGGTCGGCTTCGGCGTCGGGCAACAGGATGTCGAAGACCACCAGCGATCCGGTCGGCAGCTGCGACAGGGTCGACAACCAGGCCCGGTTGTCGGCCTCGGTGAGGTACATGCTCAAGCCCAGGGCGACCACCGCCGCGGGCCGGGTGGCGTCCAGCCCGGCGTCAGTCAGTGCGTCCCACAGCCCGGGGGTGGTGAGGTCGGCGGACACCGGCACGCTCGGGTTATTGATGCCCGCCTCAGCGAAGAGTTCGGCGCGCCAGGCCAGCACGTCCGGCCGGTCGACGGCGAAGGTCCGGCCCGGCCAGTCCCAGCTGACTGACGTGTCCAGCCCCGCCCCGAGCAGGACGAGCTGATCCACCCCGGAGGCGTTCACCAACTGCCGGGCGAACCGGCTCCGAGTTGTGGTCGAGACCCGCGCCTCAGCCAGGATTGGGACCTGCGGAGCGCCGAGTTGGTAGGCCAACGGCGAGGGATCGAACAGCGCGCACACAGCGGCGGCATCAGGATCGCGCAGCAGGTGTGGCGGCTGATCGACCAGGGAGTGGGCGGCCCGTGCGGCGGCTGACAGCAGGGCGGTGAAGGACGGGGCAGATGCGTCGAGAGTTCTCATCTCAATTAACTATCACCGCATCGAGCCAAGTCGAAATCGGCCCCGCCCCTCGCAAACGCCCCCGAATTGCGCAGCCGCTACCGACATGTCGGGGGCTTCTGCGCAATTCGGGGGCGTCCATGCCGGGACGAGGCGGGTCGCGCTGGGACGGAATGGCGGACGTCCCGCACGGACGGGCTCAGCGCGCGGTCAGCAGTTCCTTGACGTGGCCGACGGTCGGCACGCGTCCGGACAGCACCACCTCGTCGTCCACGACCAGACCGGGGGTGCGCATGATGTTGTACGTGGCGATGTCGGCGTAGTCGGTGACCTTCTCGAAGGTGGCCTCCAGGCCGAGCTCGTCGACGGCTTGGCGGGCAGCCTTCTCGAGGTTGACGCAGTTGGCGCAGCCTGCGCCGAGGATCTTGATGTGCATTGTTTCTCCTTGTCAGATGCCGATGGCGTTGAAGAGGTAACCCACCGCGATGATCCCGGTGGCAGTGACGGCAGCGAAGATGGCGATCAGGCGCGGCTTGAGCACCCGGCGCAGCAGGATCATCTCCGGCAGACTGAGCGCGACGGTGGCCATCATGAAGGCCAGCAGCGTGCCCATCGGCAGCCCCTTGTCGTGCAGGGCTTCGACCAGCGGCAGGACGCCGGCAGCATTCGAGTACAGCGGCACTCCGACCAGGACGGCGATCAGCACCCCGAAGGGGTTGTCCGGTCCGGCGTAGCGGGCGAAGAAGTCGCTGGGTGCCCAGCCATGAATCAGTGCGCCCAGCCCGATACCGACCAGCAGGTAGGGCCAGATCTTGCGCAGGATGCTGGCCACCTCTTCGCGTCCCATGGCCAGCCGGTCGTCCCAGGTGAGCCCGGCGGCCGGATCGATCACCTTGCCGCGCAGCTTGGTTTCGAACACGAACGGCTCCACGAGTCGCTCCAGCTTGAAGCGTCCGATCACAAGACCGGCGACGATCGCGATCACCAAGCCGGCACCGACGTACAACACGGTGGGACCGATACCGAACAGGCCGAGCAGTAGCGCGATCGCGACTTCGTTCACCAGCGGGCTGGCGATCAGGAAGCTCATCGTCACGCCCAACGGAACCCCGGCGGCAACAAAGCCGATGAAGGCCGGCACCGCGCTGCAGGAGCAGAACGGCGTCACCACGCCCAGGCCGGCGGCCAGCACATTGCCCACGCCTTCACGTTTGCCGCCCAACAGGGCCCGAGTGCGCTCCACACTCATGAAGCTGCGCAGCACGGTGACGGCGAAAATGATGCCGACGAGCAGCAGAGTGAT
>CAZLJN010000398.1:0-1969 GCA_964559815.1 uncultured Propionibacteriaceae bacterium | reverse complement strand
GTCCGACCCGGTGGTTCCGGCCCCGTCTCCGTCGCGGACGACCCCCTCCAAGCCCACCACCGCGTCCAAGGCAGTCACCGCCGAACAGTCTCGTGGCGTGGTGCTGATCGAGGCCGAAGCCGCCGGTGGTGGGACGGCCTTGGGCACTGGCATGGTGCTCACGCCCGACGGCAAGGTGCTGACCAACTACCACGTCGTGGCCGGCACGACGAAGGTGGCCGCGACCATCGCCGCCTCCGGCAGCACCTACGCAGCCACGGTGCTGGGCTTCGATCTGACCCGCGATGTCGCTCTGCTGCAGTTGAAGAACGCCTCTGGCCTGGCCACAGTGACCCTCGACAACGATCCGGTCACCGTGGGTGACGCGGTCGCTGCGGTAGGTAACGCCAATGGCGGCATGAAGTTGGTCAAGGCTCCCGGCACGGTCACCGGCACCAACCAGCCGCTGACGGTGAGCTCGGATTCGCCGTGGGGCAACTCGGAAGACCTGCAAGGCCTGGTCGCCACCAACGCCGGCGCGGTGCCTGGTGACTCCGGCGGCCCGATGTTCGACGCCGAGAACGAGGTGCTGGGTATGACCACGGCCGGCTCGGTCAAGGAGCACGCCAGCTACGCCATCCCGATCGCCACCGCCGTCGGCATCGTCGACCAGATCACCGCCGGGCAGGACGTCGGCACCGTCCGGGTGGGTCCGGCCGGCTACCTCGGGGTGCAGGTGAAGGACTCCAGCTACACCGGCGTGGGGGGTGCCACGGTGCAGGCGGTGGTGGCCGGCGGGCCGGCCGAGAAGGCAGGAATCACTGCCGGAAGCCGGATCACCCGGATCGGCGACACGACCATTACCGAGCAGATCAATGTGGCCAATGTGATCCGTGCGATCGAGCCTGGTCAGCAGGTGACGATCTGGTGGATCACCGCCAAGAAAGTGACCATGCACGCCACGGTGACCGCCGGAGCCAGCCCGGTGAACTGAGGGGCTTCGTCCGGCGGGGTTAGCATTCACCGGACGCGAGCGGGCTAGAGTGTGGCCTCGATCGCCCCCGCTTTTCCGTGTTCGAGATCAGGAAGTCACCCGTGCCCAACGCCATTCGCCGACTCGTGATCGTGGAGTCGCCCACCAAAGCCGTCAGCCTGGGCAAGTTTCTCGGGGCGGGCTATGTGGTGGAGTCCAGCCGTGGGCACGTCCGCGACCTGCCGACCGGCGCCGCCGAAGTGCCGGCCAAATACAAGGGTGAGAAGTGGGCGCGCACCGGGGTCAACATCGACGCCGACTTCGAACCGCTGTATGTGGTGGCCGCCGACAAGAAGGCCACGATCCGCGATCTGAAAGCCAAACTGAAGGACGCCGACGAACTCTTCCTCGCAACCGATGAGGACCGCGAGGGCGAGGCCATCGCGTGGCATTTGTTGGACGAGTTGAAGCCGAAGATCCCGGTGAAGCGGATGGTCTTCCACGAGATCACTCCCGAGGCGATCCTGGCGGCGGTCGAGAACACCCGCGAGCTCGACACCGACCTGGTCGACGCCCAGGAGACCCGGCGCATCCTTGATCGGCTGTATGGCTACGAAGTCTCGCCGGTGCTGTGGAAGAAGGTCATGCCGAAGCTGTCGGCCGGCCGCGTCCAGTCGGTGGCCACCCGCTTGGTGGTCGACCGCGAGCGCGAGCGGATCGCCTTCCGGGCCGCCACCTACGCCGACATCAGCGCCGTGCTGGACGCCGGCGAGGACGCCACCCCGCGCACCTTCAACGCCAAGCTGGTCACCTTCGACTCCCGCCGGATCGCCACCGGCCGCGACTTCGACTCGGTCGGTTCCCTGGTCGGCAGCGGGTTGTTGCACCTCGACCTCGATCAGGCCAATGCCCTGGCCGAGGTGCTGGGAATGGCCAGCTACGCGGTCTCCGGTGTCGAGGCCAAGGCCTACACCCGCCGTCCCTACCCGCCGTTCCGCACCACCACGCTGCAGCAGG
>CAZLJN010000397.1:0-1979 GCA_964559815.1 uncultured Propionibacteriaceae bacterium | reverse complement strand
CTCGCAGTGCAGACCGACCACGCGCGAGACCACCGGTTCGGCCTCGGAATCGCGATTGGCCAGCGCCGCCGAGTACTCCGCGGCGTACAGGGCCGGACGGATGTTGTCGCTCATGCCACCGTCGACCGACAGGTAGCGTCGCGCCAGCCCTCCGCCGATGTCGACCGGCTTGACCGTGCCCACCCGGTAGACCGCCATCCCGGCCGGCCCGACGATCGCTCGTCCCGGCTCCAAGGACACCTCCGGCGCGGTCAGGCCGAACGCGCGGCATTCATGCTCGAGGATGTCGCGCAGACTGGCGGCCAGGTTCTCCACCGATTCGGGATCGTCCTCTTTGGTGTAGGCGATGCCGAAGCCGCCACCCAGGTCGAGCTGCGGCATCTGCAGGCCGGTGGCCTCCTTGAACTGAGCGAAGAGCTTCAGCGTGCGGCGGGTGGCGACCTCAAAACCGTGAGTGTCGAAGATCTGGCTGCCGATGTGCGAGTGGACGCCCAGCAGCTCCAGGTACGGGCTGTGGTGGCAGCGGAACATGCCCACCAGCGCCTGCCCGGAGGCGATCGAGAAGCCGAACTTCTGATCTTCATGCGCGGTGGCGATGTACTCGTGGGTGTGCGCCTCGACACCGGTGGTGACCCGGATCATCACCTTGGCCTTCACCCCGAGCTCGGCGCAGAGCTCTTCGAGTCGGGTGATCTCGTCGGAGGAGTCGACGATGATCCGCCCCACGCCGCTGGTCAGTGCCAGCCGCAGTTCCTCGGAGCTCTTGTTGTTGCCGTGGTGGCCGATCCGGGACGGGTCGAAGCCGGCGCGCAGCGCGAGCATCAGCTCGCCATGGGAGCAGACGTCGAGGCTGAGGCCCTCTTCGGCCACCCAACCGGCCACGGTCGCGCTGAGGAACGCCTTGCCCGCGTAGAACACCGTCCAGCCGGCGAACGCGTCGCGCCATGCCCGGGCGCGTTCGCGGAAGTCGACCTCGTCGAGCAGGTACAGCGGGGTGCCGTACTGCGCGGCGATCTCGGTGACCGGCAGGCCACCGACTTCGATCACGCCTTCGTCGTTGCGACGCGCGGTGGAACTCCACAGCTTGGTGGTGAGGGCGTTGACATCGTCAGGCCGCGTCAACCACACCGGCGCCGGTGAGGTGACGTTGGCGTGGATCTCGCCTGCCACGTGCATATGGGTCATGCCCGCAACTGTGCCAGAACCCACGGCGGGAGTCGGCCCCGCCGCGTCGATCTGGACGCCGACGTCCGGCGTGGGGGTGTGCGCGAGCGGGGCTCGAGGTTTGCTAGAGTTCCCTTCGGCCCGGTTTCGGGCCACGGCCCCCGTAGCTCAGGGGATAGAGCACCGCCCTCCGGAGGCGGGAGCAGAGGTTCGAATCCTCTCGGGGGCGCCGTTACTCACTTTCGCGTAGATCCAATCCGCGATCACCGGGCCGTCACTGCCCACTCCTCCCCCGCTGGCACACGCCACTTCGCCGCCCCATCGACGTCGGTGCGAGCCATTTCCGCAAGCCGCGGCACACACCCGCCTTCCGGCTGGCAGGATGGAGTCCTTGAGTGATTGTGAATACATGGGCTTGTAGCAACAAACGTGGCGCTGACAACGCATTTTGAAACTCAACGCCACAGTGGTTCAATCCTTGATCGGGCATATGTAACATCGATGCCGGTAAAAACAGCGAACGCGGAAGAAGACGAAGATCGTGACCGAGTCGGATCGCACCCCTACCCCCTCCAACGGCACTGACCAGTTCGGTGCAAACGACTGGTTGATCGACGAGATGCGCGAGCGCTATCTGGCCGATCCCGCCTCCGTCGGCCCGGCCTGGGTGGCCTTCTTCCAGCGCACCGAGGGCTCCGCATCGGTCGCGGCTCCCGCTGCCACCGCCCCCGCGGTAACCGCTCCTGCTCCTGCCCCGATCGCCACTGCGCCCGTACCGACGCCCGCGGCCGCCTCAGCCCCGTCCGGGGTGGCTC
>CAZLJN010000396.1:0-1980 GCA_964559815.1 uncultured Propionibacteriaceae bacterium | reverse complement strand
GCATGATCGAGTCCGAGGTGTGCACCCGCCCGGCGGTCGCCGGGCGGGTGCACACCTCGGACTCGATCATGCGGCTGGCCCAGCTGCCCGCGTCCTTGATCATCGTCGGCGGTGGGGCGATCGCCGCCGAGTTCGCCCACATCTTCGCCGCGTTCGGCACCCAGGTGACCGTCCTGCATCGCGGTGAGCGGCTGCTGAAGTTCGCCGACGAGGCCATCTCCGACCGCTTCGCCTCCCTGATGAACGCCCGGGTGGCGCTGCGTTTCGGCCACCAACTCGCCTCCGTCGAGGCCACCGACCGCGGCCTGGAGGTCGGCACCGTCGACGACGACGGCATCGAGTACTTCTTCGGCGCCGAGCAGCTTCTGCTGGCGACCGGACGTCTGCCCAACAGCGACACTCTCGACCTGCACCACACCGGGGTGGACGTCGATCCGCTCTCGGGCCGGGTGATCGTGGACGAGTATCAGCGCACCAGCGTCGAGGGCATCTACGCCCTCGGTGATGTGAGTTCGCCCTACCAGTTGCGCCACGTCGCCAACCATGAGGCGCGGGTGGTGCGGCACAACCTGCTCAATCCCACCCAGCCGGTCGCCGCCGATCACCGCTTCGTCCCGCGGGCGGTGTTCAGTGACCCGCAAGTGGCCTGCGTGGGGCTCACCGAGGCCGAGTGTCAGGCCCAGGGTCTGGACTACACCGTCGGTGTCCGCGACTACGGCGGGGTGGCCTACGGCTGGGCCATGGAGGACAGCGACCACTTCGCCAAGGTGATCGCCGAGCGCGGCACCGGCCGACTGCTCGGCGCGCACATCATCGGCCCGCAGGCCTCGGTGCTGCTGCAGCCGCTGATTCAGGCGATGAGCACCGGACTGGACGCTGCCACCATGGCCCGCGGCCAGTACTGGATTCATCCCTCGCTGCCTGAGGTCGTGGAGAACGCGCTGCTCGACCTGGACCTGGGGTGAGCCGCCGGATCGTTGGTCGGCGCGGACGCCTTGCTGCGCTGATGGCGCTGATCATGCTGGTCGCCGGCTGTGCCGCCCAGCCGGCGGCGTCCGGCCCTGCTGCCGGTGACCCGCCCAGCCCGGCGTCGACCACCCCGACCACCCCGGAGCCAGGGACGTCGACGTGCAGCGCCGAGGCGGCGGCGCTCAGCGTGAAGGAGCAGGCCGGTCAGTTGATCATGGTGGGGGTCAGCGTCTCGGGCCTGACCGCCGCCGAGAAGTCGGCGATCACCAAGAGCAAGGCCGGAGCGGTAATCCTGATGGGCACCAGCTATGCCGGCGTCCGCGGGATCGCCGCACTGACCTCGACCCTGCAGACGGTCGGGGGCGGACGGCTGCTGATCGCCACCGACCAGGAGGGTGGCCTGGTGCAGCGGCTGCACGGCAGCGGCTTCGCCACCATTCCGAGCGCCGCGCAGCAGGCCAAGCTCAGTGATACCGCCCTCACCGAGAAGGCGACCTCGTGGGGCAAGGCGTTGGCCGATGCCGGGCTGGGGCTCGATCTGGCCCCGGTCGCCGACGTCGTGCCGCCGGCGAACCGCGGAACGAACCGTCCCGTCGCCCGGCTCGGACGCGGGTACGGCAGCGACCCGGCGCTGGTCTCGGCCAAGGTGTCGGCGTTCCAAACCGGCCTGAAGGCAGCCGGGGTCGCCACCGCCGTGAAGCACTTCCCCGGGCTGGGCGCAGTAGTGGGCAACACCGACTTCGCCACCCGGGTGGTGGATACCACCACCACCGCTGACTCGCCGTTGCTGCTGCCCTTCCGCGATGCGGTGGCCGGGCAGGCGGACGCGGTGATGGTCTCCTCGGCGGTCTACACCAAGATCGACGCCAAGAACCCGGCGGTGTTCTCCGCCACCGTGATCGGACTGCTGCGCGGATGGGGGTACGACCAGGTGGTGATCAGCGACGACATGGGGGTGGCGGCCGCCGTCCGGTCGGTGCCGGCGAAGGATCGTGCGGTGCGCTTCGTGGC
>CAZLJN010000395.1:0-1990 GCA_964559815.1 uncultured Propionibacteriaceae bacterium | reverse complement strand
ATGCCGTCGTCGAGGTGCGCGACACCGGCGTCGGCCTGAGTGCCGAGCAACTGGCGAAGGTATTCGAGCGGTTCTACCGGGTCGCCGGGCAGCGGATCGGCGAGGCCGGTTCGGGAATCGGGCTGACCATCTCCCGCGGCATCGCCCGCGCCCATGGCGGTGAGCTGACCGCGGCCTCGTCCGGCTTGGGTCAGGGGGCGAGCTTCACTCTGCGGCTGCCGCTGACTCGCTGAGCGCGTCGGCGCGGGCGTACTCGGCGATGAGCTCCTGCTCGCGCGCGTAGGACGGCAGGAAGACCGCGACCACGACGGTGCCGATCACGATGGCGATCGCACCCACCAGGTAGGCCATCCAGGCACCGGTGACCATGCTCTGGGTGGCTGCGGCGACGATCTGTGCCTTGTACTGGGGGTACTGATCGGCCACGTGCAGCGCCGAGGCGTAGGACGCGAGCAGCGCGTGGGTGATGTCGGCGGAGATCTTGTCGGCCTCACCGGTGGCAGCGATCTGGTGGCGGAAGGACGCGGCGAAGCCGGCGGCGAGGATCGCTCCGAGCACGGCCTGCATGATGGCGCCGCCCAGGTCGCGTTGCAGGTCGGAGGTGGCCGAGGCCATGCCGACCCGGCGCACCGGGGTGCTTTCGGTGAGGGCTCGCGAGGCCGGGGTCATGGCGAAGGCCGCGCCGCTGCCGATGGCCAAGAACCCGAAGCCGACCAGGGCGTACGGGGTGGTCGGGTTCCACAGCAAGGTGGTCAGGAAGGCGACCAGCACCAGGCCGTAGCCGACCAGCATGGTGAACCGGGAGCCGCGGCGCTGCAGCACCCGCGCCGAGATCGGCGAGAACACCAGCAGTCCCACAGCTGAGGGCACGATGGCCAGGCCGGCCTCCAAGGTGGAGTAGCCGAGGATGTTCTGCATGTACTGCTGGCCGACGAACAGCGCGCCCATCAGCGAGCCGAACACGATCGTCCCGGCGGTGGCCGGCACCCAGAACATTCGCCGCTTGGCGACCTTGAGGTCGTACAGCGGCGAGGATGCGCGCAGCTGACGCCAGGCGAACGCGCCCAGCAAAACGATGCCGACGACCAGGAGCGTCCCGCCGGTGGCCTGCTCGCCGGGCGCGAAGACCATGCTGATGCCGAGCACGAAGGCCGCGATCGCCACCGTGGACAGCACTCCCCCGATGTGGTCGACCGGCTCGTCGGTCTCCTCGACGTGGCTGGGGACGTACAGCGCCACCAGCACCAGGGCGACGGCCGCGATCGGGACCGCGATCAGGAAGGCCGATCCCCACCACCACACGGTGAGCAGGAAGCCGGCCAGCACCGAGCCGGCGACCGAGGCCATGGCGCTGACGCCCGACCACAGCGCGATCGCTTGGGTGCGGGCGGGGCCAGCGTGCCACAGCGCGGTGATCAGCGACAGCGTGGTCGGGAAGGCCATACCGGCGGCCAGACCGGTGAACAGCCGCGAGATCACCAGCATCTCGATCGAGCCGGAGAACGCCGAGGCCAGGCTGGCCAGCACGGTGAGGGCGAGGCCGGCGATCAGCAGCTGTTTACGTCCGTACCGGTCGGCGAGGGCGCCGAAGTAGAGCACCGACATGGCCAGGCCGAGCGAGCAGCCGACCGCGACGATGTTGAGCGCGGTCTGGGAGGCGCCGAACGCGTCCCCGATGTCGGGCAGGGCGACGTTGGCGGCGGCCAGGTTGATGTTGCACACCAAGGCGCCCAGGATCAGCGCGGTCAGGACGAGGCCGGCCCGATCAGGGGTATCGGAGCTGGCCGCCACATCATTGGGGGTGTCAGTCACGAGATCACCCTAACGAGCAGGCCCGGCGGCGTTCCCCGATACCAGCGGATTGGCCTGGCCACGTCGCGGCGAGGACGTTTGGACGCTGCCCGCGCCACGGGATAGCTTGGCGCCGTCGGCACCTTGGGGGCGGTAGCTCAGCCGGTCAGAGCAGGGGACTCATAATCCCTGGGTCGTG
>CAZLJN010000394.1:0-2008 GCA_964559815.1 uncultured Propionibacteriaceae bacterium | reverse complement strand
ACTGGAGCTTCACCCGGCGCCAGAACGAGGCGCCGTTGGCCGACTACGAGCGCACGCTGCTGAACGCGATCGCGCCGGTGCAAGGCGATCCGGTGAAGCTGTCCAACCTCCCCGGCAGCCTGCACGCGGTGATCGGCGATGTGCAGTCCCAGCTCTACGACGAGGTCGTCGCCAAGGGCTGGTTCGCCCGGCGCCCCGATGCCACCCGCGACCGGTGGGGGCTGGCGGCGTGGATCGTGCTGGTCGTTGCCACCGCGGTCGCGGCGGGCCTGGTCCTGTTCACCACCTTCGGCCTGGCCGGCCTGGCGCTCGTCCTGATCGCGCTCGGGCTGCTGGCCGTCGCCAAGGAGATGCCGGCCCGGACGGCCGAAGGCATCGCCGTGTTGCGCGGCCTGGACGTCCTGCGCGGCAACCTGGCCACCCACCCGGTGGAGAACCTGTCCGGTCCGAACGCCTTCACCCAGATTTCGGCGTTGGTGCCGTACGCGGTGGTGCTGGGTGGACGCGACCGCTGGCTGGCTGCCCTGGCTGCCGCCGACGACGACGATGTGCCCGATTCCGAAGATCTGGATTGGTACCACGGCCCGGCCACCTGGCACCTGTCCGACCTACCGGCGTCGCTGAACAACTTCGTCACCGTGATGCAGGGCACCCTGTTCAGTCGGTAAGCGACGCCCCAAGCGCTTGCTGGGCCGGCGGCGCAGGCTGGTGCTCTATCGGGCCGCCTTGGCATCTCTTGCGGGTGTATTCCGAACCCGCTACATTGCATGCGGGAAGCATCCCAGAGTGTCCATCTGCGCGAGATTTCTGGCCGTGGCCTCTGTGAAGAAGGAGGCTGAAAATGGTAAAAGGTATCCTTGCGCGGATGACCGTAGCGGTGCTCGTGGTGGCGGCATTCACCTTGCCAAACCCTTCGCCCGCAATGGCTCTAGGTAGCCAGTCGGACTCCTTCACATTGAGCTATTCCAAGGTCTTCCCCTCCCTCGGCACCTGCGTGTATGTCACCCTGACCGGGAAAGTGACGTACACGACCGTCGCAGGTTCAGTCTTTTGGTCCGGCGCTACCCATCGCCAGTGGATCATTTCTCAGCCGAAGGTTGTGAGCCCGAAGGCGGAAGTGACCTTCAAGAACTACTCGTCCTACTCTGGCTGCTACGCCGCCGGCACGGCCGACGGTGTGTCGATCACGCAGCGATGGTCGGGATATGAGTGCAGCATGAATCCAAGCATCTCTGTGGCGGTCCCGTTCTCCCTCAGCGTGGGCTTCTGGCCGAGTTGTGCGAATCGGAACCGCGCTAGCTATGCGAGTTCCTATTCACAGGCGGATCTCGCGAGATTCACTCAGTACAACTCCAGCGCCGCCGTGAAATTCGGCACGGTGTCCGACCTTGACGCCAAGCCAGCAGCGCCCTGCTACGGCGCCTTTGTTGACATTACTGTGACGCAGAAGAGTGGGAGTCAGGCGAGTTCCGACTCCGGCCACACCGGCGCAAAGAAGGTCTGTCTGACGCCTGTATGGTGACTGCGGATTCATCTTCCGTTCGAGCCAACCTGCCCTTGATAGGGCGCGGTGTCGCTGGATAACTTCAATCAGCCACTGGCCTCGGCGATCCGTGCCAGAAGGGGCGTCCGCGTCGCCGTGACGCCGATACAGGTCACTGCGCTGACCCGTGCTGGCCGGGCACGAGGTCGACGACGTCGCTGATCGGCATTTGGCCTAGGGTGACCTCGTCGAGATCGAACTTGACCACGCCGGGTACGTTCAGGCTCCGCTCGCTACCGAGCATTGCGGCTAGAGCGTAGGCGCTCGCGCCTGGCCAGCCAGATGAAGGGTCACTTCAGGCGGCGGACCGGCGCTCACCGCTTACAGCTCCAAGCCGGGGTACAGCGGGTTGGCGTCGAGGAGTTCGGCGGCCGCAGCCTTCGTCCGATCAGCGACACCGTCGGCGATCGTGTACTTGGCCTTGCCGGGGGTGCCGGCGGCGGTGGCCACCGGGGTGGTGGCCCT
>CAZLJN010000393.1:0-2023 GCA_964559815.1 uncultured Propionibacteriaceae bacterium | reverse complement strand
GGCTCCGGCCACGACTACGTGAGTGGCGGCGCAGGCAAGGACATCACCGCGGCCGGCAGCGTCAAGGCCAAGGTGCAGCGCAACTGGTACAAGAAGGTCGCGCACCTCGCCTGAGCGTGAGCCTCCGCTGAGTCAGGGGTTGGTCCGGGTGCGGGCCAACCCCGACTCGTAGGCGAAGACCACCGCCTGTACCCGATCGCGCAGCCGCAGCTTCGCCAGCAGATGCCGCACATGGGTCTTCACCGTGGTCTCCGACAGGTACAACGCGGCTGAGATCTCGGCGTTCGACAGGCCCTGGGCGATCAGTTCCAGGACGTCGGTCTCGCGCTCGGTCAGACACTCCAGCCGCGGGTCAGGTACGGCGAGTCCGCCGTTGGCGACATGGTCGAGTAGCCGTCGGGTGGCCGACGGCGCGATCACCGCATCCCCGGAATGGACGGTACGGATGGCGGCCAGCAGATCGGTGGGCGGGGCGTTCTTCAGCAGGAAGCCGGACGCTCCGGCCTGGATCGCGGTGAGCAGGTACTCGTCCAGGTCGTAGGTGGTGAGCATCACGATCTTCGGCGCCTCGCGGCCGACGCTGTCGGCGTGAGCCAGGATCTGCCGGGTCGCCTCGATCCCGTCGAGCTGGGGCATCCGGACGTCCATCAGCACCACATCGCAGGCCAGGTGACAGATCAGGGCGACGGCCTCGGCACCATCGGCGGCCTGCCCGGCGACCACCATGTCAGGCTGCGCCCCGATCACCATCGCCAGGCCGGCGGCCACGAGCTGCTGATCGTCGACCAGCACCACTCGGATCGGTTCGCTCATCATTCCTCCTCCAAGCGGTACGGCAGTTCGGCGCGCACCCGAAAGCCGTCCTCGGTCGGGCCGGCGGTCAGGCTGCCGCCCAGCAACTCGGCGCGTTCACGCATGCCGATCAGTCCCATTCCGACCCCGGCCAGAGACTCCCCGGTCACCGGGTCGGTGGCCGACGCCTTGGTGCCGCCGCTGCTGGTGACGGTCAGGCTGACCGCGGCGTCGCGCCAGTTCTCGGTGATGATCGCCCGAGCGTCGTCGCCGGCGTGCTTGAGCACATTGGTCAGGGCTTCCTGGGTGATTCGATGCAGGGCTGTGCGGCTGCCCGCGGGGAGCGCCCGCGGCTCGCCCACCCGGATCAGCGACACGTCCAGCCCGGTCGCGCGGTACTGGACGGCCAGATCGTCCAGGCCGGTGGCGGGCACCGGTGCCAGTTCGGGGGCCGAATCGTCGCCGTGTTTGAGGATGCCAAGAATGCGCCGGGTGTCGGCCAGCGCGCCACGTCCGGTCTCGGCGATGGTGCCGAAGGCACGCTTGGCCGCCTCGGCATCGGTGCTGGCATACGAGCCGCCGTCGGCCTGGGCGATCATGATGGCCAACGAGTGGGCGATCACGTCATGCATCTCCCGCAGGATTCGCAGCCGCTCGGCGGCCACCGCCAGTTCGGCGGTGCGCTGCTGGGCGGCCACCGCGGACGCCCGCGCGGCCAGTGCGTGCCGGCGCTGCCGCTCGCTGCGAGCCAGCGCCAGGGCGAGGGTCACCACAGTGCCGCCGGTGGCGACCAACCCGGCGACGAGGAAGACCTCCAGGGGCGTCATCGCAGCAACAGGGGCGTCAGGCGTGGACGACGACCTCGACCCGCTGGAACTCCTTCACCTCGGTGTAGCCGGTGGTGGCCATGGCCCGCCGCAGCGCGCCGACCAGGTTCATGGTGCCGTCGGCCACATACGACGGGCCGACCAGGATCTCTTCCAGGCTGCCGACGGTGGAGAACTTCACCCGCTCGCCGCGCGGCAGCGTGGCGTGCCAGGCCTCCGGGCCCCAGTGGTAGCCATGACCGGGCGCTTCGCCGGCACGCGCCAGCGGGGAGCCGACCATGACGGCGTCCGCGCCGCAGGCGATCGCCTTGGCGATGTCACCGGACTTGCCCAGGGCGCCATCGGCGATCACATGGACGTAGCGGCCACCGGACTCGTCGAGGTAGTCGCGGCGGGCTTCGGCG
>CAZLJN010000392.1:0-2049 GCA_964559815.1 uncultured Propionibacteriaceae bacterium | reverse complement strand
CTGGTGGCCAGGACCGGGATCGAACCGGTGACCTTTCACTTTTCAGGCGAACGCTACTACCATCTGAGCTACCTGGCCGGGAGAAGCAATGACGCTTCCAGCGACCCCGACGGGACTCGAACCCGCGACCTCCGCCGTGACAGGGCGGCGCGCTAACCAACTGCGCTACGGGGCCTTAAACAAGGCCTTGCTGGCCGCTTTGGGCCAGCCCGGAAACTATAACGTAACCCTCGCCGACGTGAAAATCGGCGACATCCCCCACGGACGGCGCCATGCTTCCTAGCATGGGGGCATGGCGAGGCGCACTCTGATTTTGGCTGCTGGTGTGGGTTCGGGACACAACAGCGCGGCACGGTCGATCGAGCAGGCCTTCGCGGGAAGCTCCGGTGAGGTGCACCGGATGGACGTCCTCGACACCACCAATGAGGTCTTCAACAGGATCTACGACGATGCCTACTTCACCCTGGTCGATGAGGTGCCGTGGCTGGTGGGGTGGGGCTACGACAACCAGGACCCGCCGTTCAAGCTGGCCAAGGTGGCACGGTGGTGGGAGCAGCTGAACACCATCTCGATGGTTCGTGAGATTCGCGACTACGAGCCGGATCTGGTGATCTGCACGCACTTCCTGCCGGCGCGGCTGTCATCGCTGATGATCGCCCGTGGACGGCTCAGCGCGCCGCTGGCCGTGGTGGTCACCGACTTCGACTTCCAGGGGCTGTGGATGACCACTCCGGTGAGTCAGGTGTTCGTCGCCCGCGAGGAGACCCGGCAGTATCTGCTCAGCCTCGGCATGCCGTCGGATCGGGTGACCACGTCCGGTATCCCGGTGCGCCCGGAGTTCTCCGCCCCGTTGGACGTGGCGGACGTCCGGGCCCGCTACGGGCTGCGCGACGGTGTCCCGGTGGTCTTGATCTCGGCCGGTGCCTCCGGTGGTCCGCGCGCGGTGCAGGTGGTCAAGCAGTGCCTGCGTCTGGGGCAGGAGTTCCAAGCGGTGGTGGTCTGCGGACGCAACGCCGAGCTCAAGGCCGAGGTGGAGGCTCTGGTGGCCGGACGCGAAGACTTCCAGGTGCTGGGGTTCACCGACGACATGCCGGCTCTGATGCGGATCTCGTCGATGTTCGTCGGCAAGCCTGGTGGGCTGTCGAGCTCGGAGTGCCTGGCCGCCGGCCTGCCGATGGTGATCGTCGATCCGATCCCCGGCCAGGAGGTGCGTAACGCCGACTATCTGTTGGAGGAGGGCGCCGCGGTGCGGTGCAACTACCCCAACACCATCGGGTACAAGATCGCCAGCCTGCTGGACAACCCCGATCGGTTGGCCGAGATGGCCGCCAGCGCGCGCCGCATCGGGCATCCTGACGCGGCCCGCACGGTGATGGAGAAGGCGCTGTCGCTGCCGTTCGCGCCGTTGTGGATCAGCAAGGAGGCTCAGCGCCGGATCAAGCGGCTGTCCACCGAGGGGGAGTCGCTGGAGGACGGCGCCGGACGTCCGTTGCGGACCGTGGTCGATCTGGCGACCGGGTCGTCGATCGCGGTGATCACCGAGGATGAACTGGTGCTGCTGGGGGGAGCGCCGAACAGCGACGAGTTGCTGTTGACCCGGACCCGACTGCGGATGCTGCGCTGGCAGCCCGACTACTACGCGATCGCGACCGCGGGCATGTGGCTGTTGGATGGTGCCGATTCCTGCATGGTGGGAATCGGCTGATTGGCATCCCCAACGGGATTCGAACCCGTGCTGCCGCCGTGAAAGGGCGGTGTCCTAGGCCACTAGACGATGGGGACCTGAGGGCATAACTATAGGGGCCACCGCTGGTGTGCCTCAAACTGGCGGCAGCCGGGCAGGAGTTGCACCTAGGCGTTGTCGGACGCGGCTGCCAGGCTGGGGCCATGGATGCAGGCATTCCGCTGGACGCGGTGGACTTTTTCGCCGAGCTTGAGTGCGACAACTCCCGAGAGTGGTTCACCGCCCACAAGGGGCGTTGGCAGGCCTCGGTGCGGGCGCCGTTGCAGGCTGTGGTCGATGCGCTGGCCGGCGAGTTCGGTGAGGCC
>CAZLJN010000391.1:0-2068 GCA_964559815.1 uncultured Propionibacteriaceae bacterium | reverse complement strand
GTAGGCCAGAGCGCGCTGACCCTCGGCCCGGACGTCGGCCTTCATGGCTGCGTCCTCTTCGAAGCCGGCCTGGACGGCCGCCTGTGCCTCGGCCAGGGTCACGTTCCAGTCGGCGAACACCTCGACCAGCCGCTCGGCCAGCTTGGCCGGGTGATTCAGGTTGAGCATCGGCGCCAGGAACCGGACGCCCTCGTCCTGCAGGCGGGTCAGGTTCTTGTCGATCACCTGCGGATAGAAGGCCACCACCGGGCAGTTGAAGTGGTTGTCCGCGCCGGCGGTCTCTTTGGCTTCCAGCGGCACGCACGGATAGAAGATCGTGCGAATTCCCTTGTCGAGCAGGTGTTCGACGTGGCCGTGCGCGAGCTTGGCCGGGTAGCAGGTGTTCTCCGAAGGAATCGACTCCATGCCCGCCTTGAACACCTCGTGGCTGGAGCGTCCCGAAATGGTCACCCGGAAACCCAAGTGGCTGAGGATGGTGAACCACAGCGGGTAGTTCTCATACATGTTGAGCACCCGCGGGATGCCGATCTCGCCGCGCGGGGCCTTGTCCTCGGTCAGGCGTCGGTAGCCGAAGATCCGGCGGTACTTGTAGTCGAACAGGTTCGGGATCTCGGACTTCTTCGGCGCGGTGTCGGTGGACGCGCCGCGCTCGCAGCGGTTGCCCGACACGTGGCGTCCGCCGTCGGTGAAGGACGAGATCGTCAGCTGGCAGTGGTTCTGGCACAGCTTGCACACGTCCATCTGGGTGGAGACCTGGAAGGCGTCCAGTTCCTCCAGGCTGAGCACCGACGAGCGCTCACCGACCGACCAGTTGCGCTGGGCGGTCAAGGCGGCACCGAAGGCGCCCATCAGCCCGGCGATGTCGGGACGGATCACTTCGGCGCCGGTCTGCAGTTCGAACGCCCGCAGCACCGCATCGTTGAGGAAGGTGCCGCCCTGGACGACCACCTTGTCGCCCAACTGGTCGGCGTCCTTGAGCTTGATCACCTTGTACAAGGCGTTGCGCACCACCGAGTACGACAGCCCGGCGGCAATGTCGGCCTGGCTTGCCCCTTCGCGCTGGGCCTGCTTCACCGAGGAGTTCATGAACACCGTGCAGCGGGTGCCCAGATCGACCGGGGTGTCGGAGGTCAGCGCGTTGCCGGCGAAGGTCTGGATATCGGTGTCCATGCCGGCGGCGAAGGTCTGCAGGAACGACCCGCACCCCGATGAGCAGGCCTCGTTCACCGCGATCGAATCGACCGCACCGTTGCGCACCTTGAGGTACTTCATGTCCTGGCCGCCGATGTCGATCACGCTGGTCACGCCCGGGCAGACCTTCTCGGCCGCCCGGTAGTGGGCCATGGTTTCGATCTCGCCGTCGTCCAGCCGCAATGCGGCGCGGATCAGGCCCTCTCCGTACCCGGTCACGCAGGCCCGGGCCAGGTAGGCCGTCGCCGGCAGTTCGGTGAGCACCCGCCGCAGCAGCGTGGTGGCGACCGCGACCGGGTCGTTGCTGCCTTGGTAGTGGGAGAACACGATGCGGTCCTCGGCGTCGACCAGTGCCGCCTTCACCGTGGTGGAGCCGGCATCGATTCCCAGGAACAGTGGGCCATGCGCTTGGCTCAGTTCGGCGCGGGGGGCGATCGTGGTGTGGTGGCGGGCGTCGAACGCCGCACGTTCGGCCTCGTCGGCGAACAGCGGACGCATCCGTGCGCTACTCAACGACAGTGCGACCGGACGTCCCAGTCGGGCGCTGAGCTCGTCGGGGCGATGGCTGGCCTCAGACGCCGACAGCGCTGCGCCCAGAGCCACATACAGGTGCGCGTTGTCCGGGGTGGTGAACGAGGTCGCTTGGTCGGCCAGTGCCCGCTCGTAGGCCTTACGTAGTTGCGGCAGGAAGTGCAGCGGTCCGCCGAGGAACACCACATGGCCCCGAATCGGGTGACCGCACGCCAGCCCGGCAATGGTCTGGGTGGCCACCGCGCTGAACACCGAAGCGGCCAGGTCGGTGTGGGCGGCGCCCTGGTTGAGCAGCGGCTGCAGATCGGACTTGGCGAACACCCCGCAGCGCGAGGCGATCGGGTAC
>CAZLJN010000390.1:0-2071 GCA_964559815.1 uncultured Propionibacteriaceae bacterium | reverse complement strand
GCCTCGTCCTGCTCGGCCTGGATGGTGGCGACGATGTCGCGCATCCGAGGCCCGCGGGCCCGCTTCAGGGTGGCCATCAGCGCGCCTTCGCCGATGATCGGAAGCTCGGTGGTCGACGACGAGTCGAGCAGATCGTCCTCGATGCCGGTCACCTTGTCATTGCGGCAGCGCAGCACCCGGCGACGCACCACGTCCATGGGGTTGGACGCGGTGGCGCGGTAGAACGGTTCGGCGGCGCGGGCTCGCCAGTCGATCACCAGCGGCTCGTATTCGTCGTCGCGGACGCCCAGGCGGCCGATGTAGCGGATCTCGCCGTCGGTGTGGTCGAGGCGGCCGAAGACCAGGCCTTCGTGCTCGGCGTCCAACTCGGCGAGGCGGCGGGCGGCCTGGAAAGCGAACGCGTCGCGTTCGAACATCGCGGTGCCGTCTTCCTCACGCATCCAGGACTGACGGTCCGAGCGGTAGAGCTTCTGGCCCTCGCTAGCGACCTTCTTGGCCGACTTGGTGGCCTTCTTGAGGTGTTTGTAGACCAAATCGACGTGTGCCTGTTCGAGCGCGAGTTCGCGGTCGAGAGCCGATGGTCCCGGCACAGCTGAGTCCACTATCCGTCCTTCTGCAAATGCGTGCGACGGACTAGTTTACGCCGAATTTCCCCGCCTTGGGGGTATCAACTCCTCCTCGGTGGGGCGCCGACGTGCACGGCGGGCTCCGTGGGTGGCGCTCAGACGCCGGCAGAGGGTCCGGTGTCGCCCATCTTTTTGACCGCCAGGACGCCCACGACGCCGACATGGGCGATCAGCAGGTAGCCGCCGGTGGCTACCGCCATCGCCGCCGGCGGGACGGCGGCGCCGACTCCGGCCACTCCAATGACGGCGAGGACCAGCCACAGCACCAGGCAGGCCACCACGGTGACCCAGTCGTAGCCGCGGCGGACGGTCATCACCGCGCCGCCGGCCGCTGCGGCCAGGGGGACGACGGTGCCCACGTACAGGCCGGTGAGTCCGCCGAGTTCGACGCTGCCGAGGGTGAATCGGGCGATCAGCATCCAGCCGACGGCGAGCACCGCCACCCCCACCAGGTAGGGCCAGGTACTCACGATGCGCTTCATTGGTTCCCCTCGATGTGCCGGTCGCCGGTAGGCTACGCCTCGAATCGGGCCACCCGCGTTAGCGGACCCGGCGCCCTGATTTGGGGCGACTCGCCGAAGTGGCGTACGCTTGACCCTTGCTCGCCCTGTGCTTACAGGCGCGTGCGCTCACACTAGCTCAGCGATTGGGAGTAATGGCAAAGAAGGAAGGCGCCCTCGAACTCGAGGGGACGATCGTCGAAGCCCTGCCGAATGCGATGTTCCGGGTGGAACTGGCCAACGGTCACAAGGTGCTGGCAACGATCAGTGGCAAGATGCGGCAGCACTACATCCGCATCATTCCGGCCGACCGCGTTGTCGTTGAACTGTCTCCCTACGACCTGACCCGTGGGCGCATCGTCTTCCGGCATCGGTGAGCAAACCGCAACAGTCCACCATCAGCCAGGTTCAGGGACACCCCTGTGCTCGGCACCTAGTCAGAAAGTTGCTCGATGAAGGTTCAGCCGAGCGTCAAGAAGATCTGTGACAAGTGCAAGGTGATTCGCCGGCACGGTCGCGTGATGGTGATCTGCGACAACCCGCGCCACAAGCAGCGCCAGGGCTGAGCGAAAGCTCACCTTGGCCCCGCAAGCGCGGGACGCGGAACACCCGGCCCTCACCGGCCAGCTCAACAACTGAATAGCAGGACCCAACCGGGTCCGAAGGCGGCATCAGCCGCAGAGAACAACGTGATCGCAACACCGAGGCTCCGGCTTCGGTGACCACCTCCGGACGAAGGCCGGGGCCCACACCAATCGGGTGAGGGGACGCATCACGCCAGACACCTTCGCGAGTCGGGTGACACCGGCTCGGTACCTGAAAGGTCAGTGCTATGGCACGCCTCATCGGGGTCGATCTTCCGCGCGAGAAGCGTTTGGAGATCGCCCTCACCTACATTTTCGGCATCGGCCGTACCCGCGCCAAGGAGACCCTGGCGGCCACTGG
>CAZLJN010000389.1:0-2091 GCA_964559815.1 uncultured Propionibacteriaceae bacterium | reverse complement strand
CCTCCACGGTGGCCGCCCAGGGATATGGGCAGTGCAACACCAAAGCCACCCTGCTGATGGCCCTCCTGCGAGCCGTCGGCATTCCGTGCCGATTCCACGCTGCCACGGTGGACAAACGTCTCCAACGAGGGGTGATGAACCCGGCGGTGTACGCACTGGCGCCGCGCAGCATCGTTCACAGTTGGGTCGAGGTGCTGTTCGAAGACCGCTGGGTTGGGCTCGAAGGGGTGATCCTCGATCAGGACTACCTGGACGGCGTCCGCACCCGTTTCCCTGAGGCATCAGGGGCTTTCCTTGGGTACGGCCTCGGGACTCCCAATCTGGCCACTCCCGAAGTCTGCTGGCGGGGCCAAGACACGGCCATTCAGGCCACGGGGGTGAACCAGGACCTGGGAATCCACCCTGATCCAGACGCCTTCTACGCCACCCACTCGACGAATACGACCGGGATTCGGGGCTGGCTGTTCGCCATCTGGGCCCGGCCCAGCATGAACCGCCGGGTGCGCGCGCTCAGGGCCGCACGGGAGGTTCGCGCCGCACGTCCACAGTGACGCCGCCAGACCGCAGAATGACCGACCGCGCCGTAGCCCGACACCGGGCTGTCAGCCGCACCTCACGCCGGTGGCGTGGATGGGGCAGTAGCCGTTCGGGTTCTTGTCCAAATACTGCTGGTGGTAGCGCTCGGCGGCGAAGAAGGTGCCCGCGGGCTCGATCTCGGTGGTGATGTCGCCAAAGCCCGCGCCATGCAGGCGTCCGGCGAAGTCGAGCTTGCTGGCCTCTGCGGCGCGATGCTGACCGGGGCCGGTGTAGAAGATCGCCGAGCGGTACTGGGTGCCGTGGTCATTGCCCTGGCGCATGCCCTGGGTGGGGTCGTGGTTCTCCCAGAAGGCGGCCAGCAGGTCGGCGTAGCTGATCTTGGCCGGGTCGAAGACCACCATCACCGTCTCGGTGTGGCCGGTGCCGCCGGTGCAGACCTCTTCATACGTCGGGTTCGGGGTGTAGCCGCCGGTGTAGCCGACCGCGGTGGTGATCACGCCCGGCAACTGCCAGAACAGCTTTTCGGCACCCCAGAAGCAGCCCAGCGCGAAGTAGGCCACCTCGGCGCCGTCGGGCACGGCATCGATCCGGGTGCCGAGTACCTCATGGAAAGTGGCTCCGGGAGTGCGCACCGGACGGTCGCGTCCGGGCAGGGCGTTCTCAGGGCTGATCATCGTCGACTTCGTGAATCCGAACACGCCTGATCAACAACCCCTGCACGCATGGCATTCCTGAGAGGATCCGCGACGCGTTCGTGGGAGGAATTGAGCGGTGGATGCCCCGAGCGGCCCGAGACAGCGCCAGGCGCCGCATTCAGTGTCGAATTCCTCTCACGCCCTCGGCGGAATCAGGGCAGGCGCCACTCGATGGGCGTGGCGCCTTGGGCGACCAGCGCCTCATTCGCCCGGCTGAACGGACGGGAGCCGAAGAAGCCGTAGCGCGCCGACATTGGCGAGGGATGGGGAGAGGCGATCTGCGGGATCCCGTCCAGCCGAGGTGTCAGCGACTGGGCGTCCTTGCCCCACAGGATCGCCACCAGCGGACCGCCGCGAGCCACCAGCGCATCGATGGCCACCTCGGTGACCTGCTCCCAGCCCTTGCCACGATGAGAACCCGGGGTGCCTGGACGGACGGTCAGCACTCGGTTGAGCAGCAGCACGCCCTGCTCGAACCAGGCGCTCAGATCGCCATGCGGAGCCGGGGCGATACCCAGATCCGACTCCAGCTCGGCGTAGATGTTGGTCAGGCTGCGCGGCAGCGGACGCACGTCCGGCGCCACCGAGAACGACAGCCCCACCGGATGCCCGGGGGTGGGGTAGGGGTCCTGCCCGACAACCAGCACCCGGACGTCGGCGAGCGGCCGAGTGAAAGCGCGCAGCACCTTGTCCCCGGCGGGCAGATAGTTGCGGCCGGCGGCGAGCTCCTCGCGCAGGAAGTCGCCCATCGCTGCGATCTGATCGGCAACCGGTTCCAGAGCTTCGGCCCAATCGGGGGCGAGCAGAGCGTTGAGCGGGTGGCGCATGGCGTCAGCCTAGGGCGGGGGTGGGCCGAGGG
>CAZLJN010000388.1:0-2101 GCA_964559815.1 uncultured Propionibacteriaceae bacterium | reverse complement strand
GGAACTTCGGCCCCGGCAGGTCGGCCACGGCGTCGCCGGTGCGGATCAGGTGCGCCAGCAGGCCGTCATGTTCGGCGGCGAGCTCGGCGGCGCGGCGAGCGAAGCGGCGGCAGCGGTAGTAGGCCACCTGCAGCGGGGTGCGGCTGGGAATCGCCCACAGCGAGGCCAGCCACGAGCGCCAGGTCGGCAGGTAGAACCGCTCGACGTGGGTGAACACGCCGTCGCCGGGCAGCGGTGCGTCCAGGTCGGCAGGGTCGTCGCACAGGCTCAGCAGGGTGAGGTCATGGTCCTTGGCCAACTCCACACACAGCCGGTACAGCCGCAGCCGATCGCCGCCGACCACCGGGTAGGGAAAACGCGAGGTGAGGACGAGAAGCCGGGTCCTGGGCTGATTGGCCTGCGTCATCACCGGGCCCCTTTCCTGCTCGCCGGTTGGCACGTCACTGTCTAGCACACCCGCCCACGCCGCGGCACCGCCATCAGGCCCGGCGCGGCACCGCTACCCTTGTCGGCGTGATCGACTCCACCCATTGGCTGCTCACCCTGTCCTGCCCCGACCGACCCGGCATCGTCCATCAGGTCACCGGCGCGATCGTCGCGGCCAGCGGCAACATCACCGAGTTGCAGCAGTTCACCTCGACCCAGTCGGGGCGCTTCTTCATGCGGGTGCAGGTGCAGTCGGGTTTCGATCGCTCCGAGTTCGAGCGCGCTTTCGCCGCCATCGCCTCCGAACTGGACGCCGACTGGGTGCTCGACTTCGTCGGACGCCGCCGGCGCACGCTGGTGCTGGCGTCCAAGGAAGGCCACTGCCTCAACGACCTGCTGTTCCGGCAGCGTTCGGGCTATCTGCCGATCAGCATTCCGCTGATCATGGCCAATCATCCCGATCTGGGTGATCTGGCCAACTTCTACGGGGTTCCGTTCGAATCCCAGCCGATCACCCCCGACACCAAAGCCGCATTCGAACGACGCGTTCTGGACGTCGTCGCCGAGCACGACATCGAGTTGGTGGTGTTGGCCCGCTACATGCAGATTCTGTCGCCGCAACTGTGCGATGAACTCGCCGGGCGCGCGATCAACATTCATCACTCCTTCCTGCCCGCGTTCCTGGGTGCCAATCCCTACCGCCAGGCCCACGCCCGCGGCGTGAAGCTGATCGGCGCCACCGCCCACTTCGTCACCTCCGACCTCGACGAAGGCCCGATCATCGAGCAGAACGTGCGCCGGGTCGACCACACCATGGACGTCCCGGAGTTGGTCGCCATGGGGCAGGAACAGGAAAGCCGCACGTTGACCGAAGCCGTCCGGCTATTTGCCGAGCACCGCGTGCTGCTGGACGGTTCTCGCACGGTCATTTTCAGCTGACGATCCCCCCAAAGGGGGACTTATGAACCCCGTTCTCGATTTCTTAGGCTCGTGCCATGGAAACTGGGCTCACCCCCGCCCGTTACAGCCGGGCTTCGCGCATCCTCATACTGGCCGCCGCTCTCAGCATGCTCGTCGGACTCTTGGCCGCAGCACCGCCAACGACCGCCCACGCTAACGCCGCGTGGGTGGCCATCACCGCCATCACCACGGGCTAGACCGCGCCCCGCTCTACTCACAACGCTCGCGGCCGGCTCAGACGATCGGGTCGGCGGCGATGCTCAACGCGGACGGGTCGTTGCCGTAGTGCATGAACCCGACCGCTTCGACCAGCCGCCAGCTGCGCGGTGAGCCCTCGGCGATGACCCAGCCGGTGTTGTCGAAGTGGGCGGTGCCGATCGCGTCCAGGAAGCCGGGGATGCGGGTGGCGGCCCAGACCCGCAGCGCCGCTCCGTGACTCACCGCCAGCGCGGTGGAGTGACCGGCTTCGGCGATCTCGGAGATAGCGGCGTCGTAGCGATCCAGGAACTCCAGCGCGTTCTCCCCACCGGGGATCCTCGCGTGTACCTCGCCGGCACCCCACCGCATCATCGTGGTCACGTAGTCGGTGGCGTCGTTGCTCATCTCGGCATGGCCGGCCGGAATCTCGCGCAGACCGGGCAGCACCTGCACCGGCAGCGCGCGGGCTTCGGCCAGCGGGGCGACGGTCTGCTGAGTGCGCACCAGGGTGGAGGCG
>CAZLJN010000387.1:0-2108 GCA_964559815.1 uncultured Propionibacteriaceae bacterium | reverse complement strand
CTGGAAGCCCTGGCCGAGGGTGTGGACGTGGTCGTCGGCACCCCGGGCCGGCTGCTCGACCTGCTGCAGCGCCGCAACCTCAACCTGTCCAACGTCAAGGTGCTGGTGCTGGACGAGGCCGACGAGATGCTCGACCTGGGCTTCCTGCCCGATGTCGAACGGCTGATCTCCAAGACCCCCCGGTCACGCCAGACGCTGCTGTTCTCGGCCACCATGCCGGCCGCGATCGTCGCGCTGGCCCGGATGCATCTCAACCAGCCGGTGAACGTCCGGGCCGAGAGCCATGACGCGCAGATGACGGTGCCGGACACTACCCAGTTCGTCTACCAGGCGCACGACCTGGACAAGCCCGAGATCGTCGGACGTGCGCTGCAGGCCGAGGGCCGCGGCCGCACCATGATCTTCACCCGCACCAAGCGGGCAGCCCAGCGGCTGGCCGACGAACTGGTCGACCGCGGCTTCCAGGCCACCTCCATCCACGGCGACCTCAGCCAGGTGATGCGCGAGAAGGCGCTGAAGAAGTTCCGCGAGGGCAAGGTGGATGTGCTGGTGGCGACCGACGTCGCCGCCCGCGGCATCGACATCACCGATGTCACCCATGTGATCAACTACGAGTGCCCCGACAGCGAACTCACCTACGTCCACCGGATCGGCCGGACGGGGCGCGCCGGCGCCACCGGTGTCGCGATCACCCTGGTCGACTGGGCTGACATCACCCGCTGGCGGGTGATCAACAAGGCACTCGATCTGCCGTTCGCCGAGATCCCGGAGACCTACTCCACCTCACCGCACCTGTTCACCGACCTGAACATCGCCGAGGGCACCAGGGGACGGCTGAAGGACGCCGAACCCAAGCCGCCACGCGAGCCCCGGGAACGCCGGGATCGTGGCCGTCGTTCCGACGACAAGCCCAAGGACGGCGAGAAGCGGGAGTCGCGTCCCCGCCGTAACCGGAGCCGCCGCCGTACCCGCAACGGCCAGCCCGTCGAGCGGTCCGCCGAGACCACCGCGTCGGAGTAGCCGGTCACCCTGACGGCCGGAACCACCCGCTGTTCGTCATCCACGCCCCGCCAACAAGGTGGACAATTCCGCGGGACTGCGTGGTGATCGCGTCCACCTTGACCTGTGCGGAAGCCAGGGGGGACAGTTTCGCGCTACTACGGCGAGTAGCTGCCCACCGAAGGTCAGCCCACGGATGCCACCAGCGCCACCGCTTCGGCGGTGAGCTGCTGGACGGTGGCGAAGTCACCGGCCCGGATCGACGCCGCCGGCACCATCCAGGAGCCGCCGACCGCGGCGACCGCGGGAACCGCGAGGTAGTCGGCCAGGTTGTTCGGCCCGATCCCACCGGTCGGCATGAACGTCACGCCACCGAACACCGTGGAGAGTGACTTCAGCGCGGCCGCACCACCGAAGAGATTGGCCGGGAAGAACTTCAGGGTGTTGAGGTCGAGTTCGAGGCCGGCCTGGATCTCGGTCGGGGTGACCGCACCCGGCAGCACCACCAGACCGTGCTCACGCGCCCGCTCCACGACCTTGACGCTGGTGCCTGGCGAGACGATGTAGGTCGCGCCGGCCGCCGCCGCCTGATCCACCTGTTCCGGGGTGAGCACCGTGCCGGCGCCCACGATGATGTCACCGCGCGCCGCCATGATCTCGATCGCCTCGACCGCAGCAGCGGTGCGGAAGGTCACCTCGGCGACCGGCAGCCCGCCGGCGACCAGAGCTTCGGCCAGCGGCGCCGCGTCCGCGGCGTTGTCGAGCACCACCACGGGGACGATGCGGTGGGCGGCCAGCGTATCGAACACGCTCACGGGTGGGTACCTCCTGTAACGGCGATGTCCTGACGACCTCTCGGCAGCACGCCCCACCAGCCTTTCACAGTTCCCAGGTCAGGCTGGTCCGAATCCCAACTCCTGTGGGTGGCAGACCAGCTTGGCGTATCCCTGTCAAGCAGTGTCCAACGGTCAGGCAGATCGTGTTCCGACGATGCCACGTAGGCAGATGAACACAACCACTCCGACGATGCTCACGCCGGCCACCCACGGCGCTACCGACGGCACCGTCCACGCAAGGACGACGATCACGAGGCCGCACAGCATCAGAAG
>CAZLJN010000386.1:0-2117 GCA_964559815.1 uncultured Propionibacteriaceae bacterium | reverse complement strand
GGCGCTGCTGGGCTGGCGGCAGCCTCCGACCGGGCTGGCCAGCTTCACCGCAACTCTGCTGGATTTTGTGGAAGCGGGCTTGGCTTCGGTGGTCTGGCCGGTGTTGGACGATTTACTGGTGGCTGCCCTGGCCGCCCCGCGGTTGTTGGCCGGTGCTGCCGAGGTGGCCGAGGCGATGGCCGTGCTGGTTCCCGAAGCGGTCGCCGCGGTCGGTGACGGGCGGGCCGAGGCTGGCGTCCTGGAGGTGCCCGGAGTGCGTGCGCTCGCGGCGCGTCCAGGAACCTCGAAAGCGGTGGTGGCAGCACGTGAGGTGGTGGCCGCTTTGCCTGCTGCGGAGCCTGCGGCCACGCCGGTGGCTGCGCCGTTGGATCGGCCGTTCGACGAGCTGTGGCGCAGCGCACCTGTGGCGGTGATCGAGGACGCAGTGAGCGTGCGGGCCGAATGGATCGGCTCGACGGCGGCCGCGCGGTTGCTGCGCTTCGAGCTGGTGCTGCCCGCTGAGCCGCAGGTTCGCTACCTGGTGGAGAAGGGCTGGACCTACGACCTCACCAACGAGGGCCAGTGCCAAGCCACCCGCCACGTCGAGGGGAGCGATCCAGCCACGGTGTGGCTCCACTGGAACGAAGGTGCTGCGGCGATGGAGGTCGCCGCGTACCGTAACTGGCGCAAAGGCGGAGATGGTGCGCTGGGGTCGCCGACCCCGCTGAGCAGTTCGCTGCTGACGGTGGCCGTCGGACTGGCGGCCCAGGACGGCGATCACGCCTGGGCTGGTCGCAGCGTAATCAGTGATCTGGTCGACAACAAACGCCTGGGTGCACCGGGGGTGGCGGTGGCCATGCGCACGCTGCTCGCCTCGCCAGCGGTGAGCCCGGCGCGGCTGGCCGGCGTGATCACCAAATGCCCGTACCTTTTGGGGACGCTGTGGCCGATCCTCACCGAGTCGGTGCGTTTTGCCGGGGCGAGTGCTGAGTCGTTGCCGCGCTGGTTGAGCATCGTGTTGGACGTGGCGCTGCGCTACGCCCCGTATCTGCGCGAAGCCGCCGCCCGTGGTCTGCTGGGCGAGGCGTCCGCCTGGCCAGGACTGGCCGAGATCGCGGCGCGCCCGGGGAAGTCGGCGACCGTGGCCAAAGCCGCACGGTTGCAGCGTGCGCTGACTGAGTAGAGCTGGGCTTTATCTAGAGCAGCACAGCGCCTGGAGCTGTGCTGCTTCGGCGAGCTGGCCGGTCGGAATCGCGGCTGGCAGCTGGTTGACGATCTGTTCGTACAGGAAGATCCCCTGCCGAGGTCGACAGGATGATCTCCACCGACCCCTCCGTCCATGCCGTATACAGCCAGTACATACAGCATGAACGGAGGGTCTTTGCTTTGAGTCAGTTCACCTCGTCGGTGAGCAGCTCTCGTAGCCGTGCTCGGGCGCGGGAGTAGCGACTGCGCGCTGCTCCCGCTCTCAGCCCGAGCACGCGTCCGGCCTCCGCCACTCCGAAGCCGTCCCAGACGACTAGGCGAATCAGCTCGCGGTCAGTTTCGCCCAGTTTTTCGAGGGCGACCAGAGCGGACTCGGCGGCCGGAGAAGGGGTGGGTGTGGTTGGTGATGCGAGTTGAGCACGTACCGCAAACCCGTAGGCGATTGATCGACGGACGCCACTGCGCTGGTAGTTCGCCAGCACTTTGCGAGCAACTCCAAACGCCCAGGCACGTCGCTCGTCGGTAGCTTCAGGTAGCCGTGACCGGCGCCGCCACAGCACCAGCAAAGTTTCCGACAGGCAGTCGGCGGCATCCTCGCGGGGACTCACTCGCCGGGCAAAGTAGCGCAGCAGATCGGGCATGAGCGGCTCGACAACCGACTCGAAGGCAACGGGAATGTCGGTTGACTCATGACGGGTTGCTCGTATCTCAAAGGGCATGGAAAGCGCTTTGACGTCGCCGGTCACTTGTGGGCTCCCGGGAAGTGGCGATAGTCCATGCAGTTGGTGGAGTCCTCGGTGCGCACGGCCGAGGTATCCCCCTTCTTGGCAGCCTGAGCGAGCTCACGGTAGGAGTCGGAGAGGCCACCGCCGTTGGCTACCGTGGCGGGCCAATCAGCGGATTGGGCCAGCACCGTAGTGGCACGATCACGT
>CAZLJN010000385.1:0-2121 GCA_964559815.1 uncultured Propionibacteriaceae bacterium | reverse complement strand
GACGGCGCCGAGGCCGACACCCTCGCGGTGATCCCGGACGCCTGCTACGCCGGCGTCTACCAGGTCGTCATCGACGACTGCAAGGCCAACGGCGCCTTCGATCCGACCACCATGGGCTCGGTGCCGAACGTCGGCCTGATGGCCGCGGCGGCCGAGGAGTACGGCAGCCACAACAAGACCTTCCTGATCCCCGCCGACGGCACCGTTCAGGTGGTCAACGGCGCCGGTGAGGTCGTCATCTCCCACGACGTCCAGTCCGGTGACATCTGGCGCGCCTGCCAGACCAAGGACGTGCCGATCCGTGACTGGGTCAAGCTGGCCGTCACCCGCGCCCGGGCCACCGGCACGCCGGCGGTCTTCTGGCTGGACGCCAACCGCGCCCACGACGCCGTGCTGATCGAGAAGGCCAAGACCTACCTGGCCGACTACGACACCACCGGCCTGGAGATCAGCTTCCTGGCCCCGGCCGAGGCCACCAAGCTCTCGGTGGAGCGGATCCGTCAGGGCCTGGACACCATCTCGGTGACCGGCAACGTCCTGCGCGACTACCTCACCGACCTGTTCCCGATCCTGGAACTGGGCACCAGCGCCAAGATGCTGTCGATCGTCCCGCTGATCGCCGGCGGCGGCCTGTTCGAGACCGGCGCGGGCGGCTCGGCCCCCAAGCACGTTCAGCAGCTGGTCAAGGAGAACCACCTGCGGTGGGACTCCCTGGGTGAGTTCCTGGCGCTGGCCTCCAGCTTCGAGCACCTCGCCGGTGCCACCGGCAACGCCGGCGCGCAGGTCCTGGCCGACACCCTCGACCGGGCCACCGGCAGCTTCCTGAACGAGAACAAGTCGCCCAGCCGCAAGGCCGGCGAGATCGACAACCGGGGCAGCCACTTCTACCTGGCGACCTACTGGGCCCAGGAAGTGGCCGCGCAGACCGTCAACGCCGAGCTGGCCGCGAAGTTCGCTCCGGTCGCCGAGGCGCTGGTGGCAGGCGAGGAGAAGATCGTCGGCGAACTGCTCGCCGTGCAGGGCTCTCCGGCCGACATCGGCGGCTACTACCGTCCCGATGTTGCCAAGACCGACGCGGTGATGCGGCCTTCGGCCACGCTGAACGCGATCATCGACGCCATCTGACACCCACCCTGTGACGTCCCGCTCCGCCTTCGTGGCGGGGCGGGACGTGGCATTTTCGGCCCAGGACACGGCCGGCCGCTAGCCTCTGCTCATGATCGGGCTGCCTTTCGCCGGCGACGGGCTGGTGCACGGGTTGTTCATGACCCTGGGCATCGCTGCCGGCCTGGTGGTGTTCGCCTTCGAACGCCGCCGACGGGGGCTCACCGACGATCGGCTGTGGGTGATCGCCGGACTGAGCGTGGCGCTGGGGGCTTTCGGCTCACGGCTGGGCACCTGGTTCCAGTTCATCGATCCCCGGCAGAACGAGCCGATCGCGCTGTGGTGGAGCGATGGCAACCGCAGCATCCTGGCCGGGCTGGTGGGCGCCTGGATCGGGGTGTGGATCGGCAAGCTGATCACCCGGTACGCCGCGTCCACCGGCGACCTGTTCGCCCCGGCGGTGGCGCTGGCGATGGTGATCGGACGGGTGGGCTGTCTGCTCACCGAGAACCCGGGGATCCCCACCGGCGGCGCCTGGGGCATCGTGCTGACTCCCGACCAGACCGCCGTGGTCGGGGGAGTAGCGAATGTGGGGCTGCATCCGAGCTTCGCCTACGAGATCGTCTTTCAACTGGTCGCGTTCTGGTGGCTGTGGCGGCATCGGGATGCGCTGAGCAAGCCGGGGGAGTTGTTCATCGTCTACGTCGCCGCCTATGCGCTCTTCCGCTTCGGAGTGGAGTTCGTCCGAGGAAACGAGGCGGTGTGGTGGGGGATGTCTCGCCCCCAATGGTTCTTGTTGGCTATGTTGCCCTTACTAGGCTGGCGAATGAGAGCGGTGTTCTCTTCTGCTCGTTCAGCGGCTGCACCCGAGGGGATTCATCATGGCTGATCAGTACCCGCCACCCGGCACACCAGGCACCGGTCGCCCGGCGGACTTCACCCCGCCGCCCGGTGGCGCCGTCCCGCCGCCGCCTCCGCCTCCGCCACCCGCGATGGGGTCGATGCCCCCGCCACCAC
>CAZLJN010000384.1:0-2157 GCA_964559815.1 uncultured Propionibacteriaceae bacterium | reverse complement strand
CCGGGGACCTGGTCGCTCATTTCCCTCCCGGTGCGGTGTAGCTCCAACGGCTGGGGCGTCCGTCGACGTAGGGCATCACGCCGTGGAAGACCGGGCCGTCACCGAAGAGCAGCGGCAACCAGTGGCGGTCACCTTCCCACATCGGCAGGTCGCCGAGCGCGTCGATGTCGTGCCAGACCAGCGGGCCGTCCTCGTTACGTTCGGGAATGGTGCCGGTGTAGGCGTCGATCAAGAAGATGAAGCCGAACCAGTTCTGGCCGTCGGCGCCGAACCCCGGCCACGACACCGTGCCGCGCAGCCGGGCCGAGGTCACCTCGATCTCGGCCTCTTCGCGAAGCTCGCGGCACAGACTGGAGTAGATGTCCTCGTCGGCTTCGAGCTTGCCGCCCAGCCCGTTCCACTTGCCCTGATGCTCGTCACCAGGGCGGGTGCGATGCACCAGCAACACCTGGCTGCGGTCGGCGGAGAGCACGTAGCCGAGGGTGCCGATGATCGGGGTGAACATCTCAGGCGAGCACCGTCGAGATCGGCATTCCTGAATCGGCCCCGATCTCCAGACTGGACGGACGCCGCCCCGCGCTGACCACTTCGGCGCCGAGCACGGCGATCATCGCGCCGTTGTCGGTGCACAACGCCGGACGTGGCCGCCGCAGGGTGATCCCCGCCGCAGCGGTCCGCTCTTCCAGCAGTGCGCGCAGGCGGGAGTTGGCGGCTACTCCCCCGCCGAGCAGCAGGGTGTCGGCGCCGAGGTACTCGCAGGCGTCCACCGCCTTCGCGGTGAGCACGTCGGCCACCGCCTCCTGGAAGGACGCGGCCACATCGGCCAGCGGGATCTCTCGTCCGGCCAGCCGCTCGGTCTCCACCCAGCGCGCGACCGCGGTCTTCAGCCCCGAGAACGAGTAGTCGAACCGGTGCTTGGCCTGGTCCTTCTGCGCAGTCAGACCGCGCGGGAAACGGATCGCCTTCGGATTGCCCTCGGCAGCCAGCTTGTCGATCACCGGCCCGCCGGGGTAGCTCAGGTCGAGCACCCGGGCCACCTTGTCGTAGGCCTCGCCGGCGGCATCGTCGATGGTGGCGCCGATCTCAGTGATGTCGCCGGTGATGTCCTTCACATGCAGCAGCGAGCTGTGCCCGCCGGAGACCAGCAGGGCCGCGCACGGCTGCGGTAGCGGGCCGTGGTCGAGCAGGTCGACGGCGACATGGCCGATCAGATGGTTGAGGCCGTACAGCGGCTTGTTGAGGGCCACCGCCAACGCCTTGGCGGCGGCCAGCCCGACCACCAGCGCGCCGGCCAGGCCCGGACCGGCGGTGACCGCGATCCCGTCCACCTCGGACAGGTCGATGTCGGCCGCAGCGGTGGCCCGGCGCAGCGTCGGGATCAGGGCTTGCAGGTGGGCCCGACTGGCCACCTCCGGCACCACCCCGCCGAAGCGGACGTGCTCAGCCACCGAGGAGGCGACCTCGTTGGCCAACAACTCATGGCCGCGGACGATCCCGATCCCGGTTTCGTCGCAGCTCGATTCGATTCCCAGAATGAGCGGACCTGTCATCGGCCCAACGCCCAGACGTCGTCCTCTTCGCCGAGGGCCCGCAGCATCACGTAGGCATCGCGGCCCGGCCCGTAGTAGTCCTGCCGGCGGCTGATCTTGTCGAAGCCGAGGCGGTGATACAGGGCGACGGCGGGCAGATTGTCGGTGCGCACCTCCAGCAGCATCCGGTTGGCGCCCAGCGCCTCGGCCCACTCCACGCCGGCCCGTACCAGCGCGGCGCCGATGCCCCGTCCGCGGGCCTGGGAATGCACCACCACCCGCTGCAGGTCGGCCATGTCCTCGGCCACGGTGAAGGTGGCCACGCCGAGCAGGCGTCCGTCGGCGTCGGTGTTGGTGAGCACCAGATGATCCGGGGCTGCCAACTCCTCGCTCCACAGGGCCGGCGACCATTGCTCACCGGGGGCGAAGCCGTCCTCCTCGAGGGCGAGGATGCCGTCGAGGTCAGCAGGGCTTGCGTGCGTGATGATCATCGCGGTCTCATCATCCCAATCCGTGCGGTGGCGAGGGTGGATTTACGGGTCGTGGGCACTTCCGCGTCGGGACGGCGCAGGTACAGCGGCTCCAACCCCGCCTCGGCCAGGCGCTCGGACGCGGCGGCCATCACCGC
>CAZLJN010000383.1:0-2186 GCA_964559815.1 uncultured Propionibacteriaceae bacterium | reverse complement strand
ACCCTGCCCCGCCGGCCTACCCGGCGCCCGGTGCTGCGCAGCCGTCGGCACCGGTGGCGTCAGCCGAGCCGTGGAATGCGCCGCCGACGACTCCGGTCGTCGAGTGGACCCAGCCGGAGGACGACACCGAGGAGAAGGTCGGACGTGGCATGCTCTTCGCCCTCGGCGGGGTGATCGCCGGGATCGTGTTGGCCGTGTTCCTGTGGCAGATGGGCTTCGTGGCCGCACTGACCGGTGCGGTGATGGCTTACGCCTGCGTGTGGCTGTACAACAAGGGCGCGGGCCGCTCCCCCCGCAAGGGCGCGATCGGACTGCTGGTGCTGATCCTGGTCGGCGTGGTGGTGTCACTGGTGGCCGCCATCGCCTCTGACGCGGTGATCGTCGCCCGCAAGGTCTTCCCCAACAACACCGCCCGGCAGAGCGAGGCGATCATCGCTTACCTCACGACCCCAGAGATCTGGACGTCGAACGGTGGTGCGGTGGCGATGTACCTGTTGTTCGCCGCGCTGGGCAGCTTCGGCATCTTCGCCGGCTTGGCCAAGGCGCGGAAGAGTTGAGTTCGCCCGTCGGCCCGCTGGCGCCCACGGGAGTCGGTCAGCACAGCACCCTGGCACCGGAGTTCACAACTACCGATTCGGCGGCGCCGGCAGCCCCGCTAACACCGGACGTCTCGACCAGCGTGGACCCGTCCGGCGTCCCCGTCCCGATCGGGCCCGAAGCGGTCGCGAAGGGGCTGGCGTTCTCCCTCGGCGGGATCGTTGTCGCTGTGGTGCTCGCGGCGGCGTTCAAAGCACTGGACAACGCGCTGCCCTTGAACAGCATGAAGATCACCCTTCTGCTGGCCGTGGTTCCGTCGGCACTGATGGCGTTCGCCAGCGTGGCGCTGTACGCAAAGGGCTCCGGGGGCGTGGTGCGCAAGGGAGTCGCGCCGCTGATTCTGGTGGTGGCGGCAGGGCTGGCCGCTGCCGTCGTCACGGCACTGGCTACCGACGGCTTCGCAGCGGCCGCCAAGATCCACCCCGGCAACGTGAGCAGCCAGGTGGGCTGGGTGATCAGCTACGTTGCTGATCCGAAGGTGTGGGCGGAGCGGACGGATTGGTTGCTGGCCTACGTGATTGCCGCCGCGGCGGGTAGTTTTGGTGCCCTGTACGGACGACTCAAGGGAAAGCGCTGATGACTACTGAGAATCCCCAGCGGGTCACGATTCTGAAGGAACGCACCGAGGAGCGCCTCGACCTGCGTCCCGAAGAGGGCGATCACGAGCGGTTCTCCCATTACGTGCCGAAGGCCAAGCTGACCGAGGCGATGGTGATGGGCACCCCGGTGATCGCGCTGTGCGGCAAGGTCTGGGTGCCCTCGCGCAACCCCGATCGCTTCCCGGTCTGCCCCGAATGCAAGGAGATCTGGGAGACGATGCGTCCAGGCGGTGAGTGAGGGCCGGAATTCGGTCAACATCGCCGCCCCCATCGACTTAGGATGTGCCCATGGCAAAGAAGACCCTCATCGTGCTGCGTCACGCCAAGTCGAGTTGGCAGACCACTGACGCCGATCAGTTGCGTGGCTTGTCCGAGCGTGGTGAGCGGGACGCCGTAGCGGCCGGCGAGATCCTGGCCGACTACGACCTCGATGTGGTGCTGGCCTCGACCGCCACCCGGGTGCAGCTGACCTGGGAGGGTGCCGAATCCGGTGGGGCCGAGTGCGCGGACGTCCGGGCCATCAAGACCATCTACCAGGGCACCGATGAGGCGCTGCTGAAGCAGCTGCAGAAGCTCGGCGAATCCGACAACACCGTCCTGCTGGTGGGTCACCAGCCCGGTGTCGCGGACCTGATCCTGCGGCTGGCCAAGCCCAACGACCTGACCGAGAAGGTGGCCAAGAAGTTCCCCACCTGCGGCCTGGCCGTGCTGACCTTCTCCGGCACCTGGAAGAGCCTCAAAGAAGGCAAGGCCAAGCTCGAGCGTTTCGAGATCGCCCGCGGCTGAGCCCGCCGATCAGCGCCGGTACGCATCGCGCCGATCAGCGCCGGTACGCATCGCGCCGATGTGCGACCGAGACCACTTCGATCACCACGCGTTGCTCGACGATCCGATAGATCACCCGATACTCACCGCGGCGCGCTGACCACAGCGGCGCGAGGGGCTCTCGCAAAGGCTTGCCAACCCGATGCGGGTTGTCTGCCAATACCC
>CAZLJN010000382.1:0-2214 GCA_964559815.1 uncultured Propionibacteriaceae bacterium | reverse complement strand
GTGTTCGGCGTCGGCGCGGCCTCGTTCTTCTCCGATGCCGGCCACGAGATGACCACGTCGCTGCTGCCCGGTTTCGTCACCGGGGTGTTGGGCGGTGGAGCGTCCGCGTTGGCGGTGATCGACGGGGTCGCCGATGCCCTCACCGGGCTGAGCAAGCTGGCCGGTGGCCCGCTGGCCGCGGACCCTCGGCGACGCGGCGCCCTGGCCCGGGGCGGGTACGTGGCCACCGCCGTGGCGACCGCGGCCATCGGCGCCACCACCGCGGTCTGGCAGGTCGCCGGGCTCCGGGCGCTGGCCTGGGCGTCTCGCGGACTCCGGTCGCCGGCCCGCGACATGGTGCTGACCGATCTGGTGCCACGGGAGAAGACCGGACGCGCCTTCGGCATCGAACGCGCCGGCGACAACCTCGGCGCGATCGTCGGCCCACTGCTCGCCTCGCTCCTGGTCGGGCTCGTGGGCGTGCGGACGACGATGCTGCTGGCCTTCATCCCCGGCCTGTTTGCGGCCATCGCGATCAGCATCGCCATTCGCGAGGCGCGCGGACACCTGACGACCGGACGCGCCAAGGCCCAGCTACGGCTGAACCTTCGACAGCTTCACCGCGAAGGACTCGGCCGGGTGCTGGCACCGATCGCCTGCTTCGAGTTCGGCAACCTGGCCACCACCCTGCTGATCCTGCGCGGTACCGAAGTTCTGACCACCAGCGGCTGGACGCCGGCCACCGCGGCCAGCCTGGCCATCGTGATGTACGCCGGTCACAACGCGGTCGCCGCGGCAGCGTCCGTCCTGGCCGGGCACCTCAGCGACCGGCGTGGCCCGCGCCTCACCTTCGCGCTCGGGGCAGCGGTCTTCCTGCTCGCCTACGCCAGCTTCGCCGTGGGCGCCGGCCCCGTGATGATCGTCGGTGGCTTTCTGCTGGCGGGCGTGGGTATCGGGATGGTCGAAACCGCGGAATCGGCGGTGGTCGCGATCAGCGTTTCCGACGAGATCCGCAGCCAAGCCTTCGGAGTGCTGGGCTTGACCCAGTCGATCGGCGACATCGGTGCCACCGTCGTCGCCGGCCTGCTGTGGACGGCCTTCTCCCCCACCATCGCTTTCGCCTATGCCGCCGGCTGGATGCTGCTGGCGGTCGTCGTCCTCGCCCTGGTCAGCCGAACGATGCGCCCTCGCGGCTGAACGCCACTTGCCGCAACGGCAAACCCCACTCCCATTCACATACCCTCCGGGGTATGCTTCGTCGGTATCTGAAGGACGAGAAACGCCGACGAGGTGCGGCCGGAGACAAGGCCGGGAGACACGATGGGTGAGCTGACGTTGTTCGGCGCCTTCATCGGCGGGCTGGTGTCGTTCCTCTCCCCCTGCGTACTGCCGGTGATCCCGGCCTACGTCTCGGTGGTCACCGGGCTGGGCGCTACCTCGATCCAAGCCGGTGGACGTTCGCAGTTGTGGCAGGTGCTGAAGACCTCCGGAGGTTTCATCCTGGGTTTCAGCGCTGTCTTCGTGCTGCTCGGCTTGTCGTTCACCGCGGTCGGCCAGGCGTTGTTCGTTCATCGGGCACTGCTCACCCAGGTTTCGGGCCTGGTCGTGCTGGCGATGGCGCTGTTCCTGCTTGGCTCCCTGTTCCTGCAAGCCCCGTGGCTCTATCAAGAGGCCCGCTGGCATCCCCAACTGGACAAGTTCGGCCCCTTCGCGGCGCCGATCGCCGGGATCGCCTTCGGCTTCGGCTGGACGCCCTGCATCGGCCCGGTATTGACCAGCGTCCTGGCGGTGGCCGCCAGCAGCGGCGATCTGCTGCAGAGCACCGCCATGCTGATCGCCTACTCCGCAGGCTTGGCCGTTCCGTTCCTCGGGGCCGCGCTGGCCCTCGACCGACTCAACGGCGCGTTCGGCTTCGTGAAGAAGCACTTCTTCGGCATCACCCTCACCAGTGGCATCGTGCTGGCGGCCTTCGGCGTTCTGCTGGCCTTCAACGCCATGCCGCTGGTGACCACCTTCACCCAATCGATCCTGCAAGCCGTCGGCTTGGGATCCCTGCTCGGACTCGGCTAGACGCGAAAGGCACACCCATGAGCACCTCGACTCCCCCGCAATCCCGCCGGGCCGCGCGCGCCGCCGAACTCGCCCGCGCCGAGAAGCGTCAGCGAACCACCAAGATCGCGGTGATCACCGCGGGAGTGGCCCTGTCTCTTATACACATCTCCGAGCCCACGATAC
>CAZLJN010000381.1:0-2266 GCA_964559815.1 uncultured Propionibacteriaceae bacterium | reverse complement strand
CGCCGGCGTAGCAGGCGTCCGGGATCACCGCGAGGGTGTCGGCCTCGGCGCCGTCGGGACCCCACATGTGGCCCGACTGGCGGATCATGGCCGGCATGGAGGCGTCCACGATCACATCGGAGGGCACGTGCAGGTTGGTGATGCCGCGATCGGAGTCGACCATGGCCAGCGCCGGGCCGGCGTCCAGAGCCGCATCGATGGCGGCCTTGATCTCGGCACCGTTGGGCAGCGCGTCCAGGCCGGCCAGGATCGCACCCAGGCCGTTGTCGGCCGACAGACCGGCAGCAGCCAGTTGGTCGCCGTACGTCTCGAACACCGGAGCCAGGAACCGGGTCACCACGTGGCCGAACATGATCGGGTCGGAGACCTTCATCATGGTGGCCTTCAGGTGGACGCTGAACAGCACGCCCTCAGCCTTGGCCGCGGCGATCTGCTCGTCGAGGAAGGCGTCCATGGCGGCGACGTTCAGGAAGGTGCCGTCGAGCACCTCGCCGGCCAGCAGCTTGACCTTGGTCAGCTCGGTGGTGCCCTCAGCCGAGACCAGCTGAATGGTCACGGTGTCCTCAGCCGGGGAGACGAACGACTTCTCGTTGGAGTAGAAGTCGTCGTGGCCCATGGTGGCCACCCGGGTCTTGGAGTCGGCAGTCCAGGCGCCCATCCGATGCGGATGCGAACGGGCGTAGTTCTTCACCGACAGCGGCGCCCGACGATCCGAGTTGCCTTCGCGCAGCACCGGGTTCACCGCGCTGCCCATGGCCTTGGAGTACCGAGCCTTGGCGTCACGCTCAGCATCGGTGGTCGGCTCGTCGAGGTAATCGGGCAGGTCGTACCCGAGGGCCTGCAGTTCGGCGACGGCCGCCTTCATCTGCGGCACCGAAGCAGAGATGTTCGGCAGCTTGATGATGTTGGCTTCCGGAGTCTTGGCCAGTGCGCCCAGTTCGGCGAGGTCGTCAGCCTGGCGCTGCGCCTCGGGCAGGACGTCGGAGAAGGCCGCGATGATCCGGCCGGCCAGCGAGATGTCGCGGGTCTCCACGTCCACCCCCGCAGCACCGGCGAAAGCCTTGATGATCGGCAGCAACGAATGGGTCGCCAACATTGGCGCCTCGTCGGTGTAGGTGTAGATGATCTTGGACATCCGCAGATCCCTTCTGGCCAGTTCCTCGATGTCGAACGATATTGGCTACGCCCGTGGTCGGGCGAGTCAGCAGTCCTACGTTCCAGCAAACAGCCTCGCCAGCCCGATCTTCGCCAAGGTGGAACATGCGAACATGGCCGGCTCGGCGGCTAGAACACGGTGCCCTGCGGCCGACCTACCGATCATGGCCCGATCCGGGCTACCCGCCGAGGCTCAGCCACGTCCACAACGCGACGATGTAGCCGACCGCCGACAGGAAGACCATGCCCAACCCCGTCCGGCGCCACCGCCGAAAGATCGCCACCAACCCACCGACGATCGTCAGCGCCACCGCCCACGAAAAATGGAACGCCGGCCAGAAACTCGCCGGCACCCCCACGTGGCGGTGGTCGACGACCTGGACGATCGCCCCCACCGCGACTCCGATCCCGAGGACGCCGAGAATCACCCCCACACAGGACGACCCACGCGCGGGGAGGACCGGATCAGGCATGAAATCGGGATCGAGGCGATGGCCGGGTATCACCGGAAGGTGCTCGACGATCTGTTCGACCTCCGTGCGCAGCGCCGCCACATTCACCTTCACATCGGTGAGCGCCTCGACGGTCACATAGTGCTCGCTGCGCAGCATGGACGACAGGACGTGGGCGGTGCTGATCTCCTGCCCTCGCCCGCGCGCCTCACGGACCGCCCTTCTCAGGACCTCGGTGACCAGGTGAGACTGCACCGGCGTCGCGCTCGGGCCCTTCAGATAGGCCCAGTTCTCCCGCAGCTTGGCCAGCCGAACGCCATGGCGGCGCAGCAGGTCGCTGACCTCGTCATCCGCGGCGAGGAGCCCCACCAACAGGTGAGCGTCGTACATGGTCCGGTAGCCCTCGATCATGCACTCCTGCAGTGACATCGTGAGCACCCGTCCCACCGCACCCAGGTCTTCTTCGGACGGTTCGGCCTCCGCCTCGTCCGCCTCGATCGGGACGGCGGCGGAGTCGGTCGGGTGTGGCCGGCCCAGGTCGTCCAGCGGCGCCGACGCCGGTGGAGGTGCGGGCATCCGAGCCACGGGGCCCGACAGGTCGGGAACCATTCCAGGGATCGGTGGCCGAGTCAGGTACACCGGCGGCGCCGGTGTACCTG
>CAZLJN010000380.1:0-2283 GCA_964559815.1 uncultured Propionibacteriaceae bacterium | reverse complement strand
CCCGACAGGGCAGCCAGCCCCCCACTGGTCGGATGCGCGTTCACAGGTACATGCAATCACCTCCGACTGACATTGCCGGTTCATGGTCAGGGATGCCCCCGGTCGGTCCCCGGAGCCACCCCACGCGGGGCGCCGCGGCCCCCACATTCCGCGATCAGGCGGCTAGATTGGGAGCCGTCGTCCGAACGAGAGGTCCGTACCGATGAGCAACCCCAGCCAGCCTGCCAGCCAGGGCCCAGCCGTCCAGCTGGCGCCACCCGACATGCTCAACCTCACTCCGGCCGCCGCTGCACCCGCCGTGACCAGCACGCAGGCGCCCGCGATGGCTCCGCAGGTGGACGCCGCGCAGGTGCCCGTTCTGGACGCGAAGGTGGAAGGTTTCCTGAACGCGCTGTCCACGGCCGAGACCAACTCGCCGACGTTCAGCGCCCAGGCCGACGCCGTCCGCAGCATGGGCGATGCCGATATCCGCAAGGCGGCTGAGACCTCCAATCGACTGCTGCAGACCCCCGTCCGTGCCATCGAGGCCGGCGGCCTGTCCGACACCTCCAAGGTCGGCAAGACCCTGCTGGAGCTGCGGCGCACCGTGGAGGACCTCGATCCGGCGCAGACCCGCAAGGGCAAGGGCTTCTTCGCCAAGCTCGGCATGAACCGCCAGGTGGGCGACTACTTCCGCAAGTACCAGTCCTCCCAGGCGCACCTGGACGCGATTCTGCACGCCTTGCGTTCCGGCCAGGACGAACTGACCAAGGACAATGCGGCCCTCAACATGGAGAAGCAGAATCTGTGGACCGTGATGGGCCGGATCAACCAGTACGTCTACATCGCCGAGCGGTTGGACGCCCGGCTCAGCGCCCAGATCGCCGAACTGCAGATCACCGACCCCGACAAAGCCAAGACGCTCAGCCAGGACGTGCTGTTCTACGTCCGGCAGAAGCACCAGGATCTGCTCACCCAGTTGGCGGTCTCGATCCAGTCCTACCTGGCCATCGACATCATCATCAAGAACAACATCGAGCTGATCAAGGGCGTCGATCGCGCCTCCACCACCACCTTGTCGGCGCTGCGCACCGCGGTGATCGTGGCCCAGGCGTTGGGCAACCAGAAGCTGGTCCTCGACCAGATCACGGCGCTGAACACCACCACCAGCGACATGATCCAGCGCACCTCGGAGATGCTGAAGGAGAACTCCGCACAGATTCAGGAGCAGGCGGCCTCCTCCACCATCGGCCTGGAGCAGCTGCAGGCGGCCTTCGCCAACATCTACGCGACCATGGACACCATCGACGACTTCAAGCTGCGGGCGTTGGACGCGATGTCGGCCACCATCGGCACGTTGGAGACCGAAGTCGCGAAGAGCAAGGAGTACCTGGATCGGGTGGCGCAGGCCGACACCCGAGCCCAGTCCATGCCGACCCTCAGCATCGACGGCTGAGGAAGGCGCCGATGGGCTTTTGGGACTGGCTGTCCGGCAGCGAGCCGGAGCAGCCGCCGGCCGAGGCCGACGACGAACTGGCCGCTGCGCCGACCGCGGACGACATCGGGGCGGCGCTGACCAGAGTGGAGCAGCTGGTCGGTGACCCGGCCGTGCCCACGGTGGTGCGAGCGCGGGCCATGAAGGTGGTCGGCACCGTGCGCAACACCTTGCCGCGGCTGGGACTGCTCGGTCTGGGCAGCTACGACGCCTACTCGGTGGTGGCCACCGCGACCGACTACCTGCCCGAGGCGATCGGCGGCTACCTGCGGTTGCCGCGGGACTGGGCCGACACACGTCCGGTCGACGGCGGCAAGACCGCGCTGCTGCTGCTGGTCGACCAGCTCGATCTGCTCGCGGTCACCATGGATTCGATCTACAACGCCGCCAACACCACCGATGCCGCGGCGCTGATCACCCACGGACGCTTCCTGACCGAGAAGTTCGGGCACGCCAAAGCCCCCGAGTTGAATCTGGGTGATCCGTCATGAGCGGCGCACAGCTGAAGGGCGCTCTGGCGGCCCTGGCCGAAGCGGCAGCGGTCGCCGGCTTCGCCCCCGAGGCCGCCGCTGCCGAGGGACGGATCCTGGCCGCAGCGATCGCGGAGTCCAATACGGGCGCCTACCTCGACTGGTGTGCCGCCCTCGACCGTCCGGCTTCGGCGCAGGAGTTCTCCGACGCCGCCGTCGCCGGTCGACGCTACCGCGGCGCCCCCACTCCCCTGTCCACGCAGGCGGCAGCCAGCGCCAAGGGTGCCGGCTACGCCAAGGCGCTGAGCGAGGTCTGTCAGGCGGCGGCCACCCTGGGCC
>CAZLJN010000379.1:0-2285 GCA_964559815.1 uncultured Propionibacteriaceae bacterium | reverse complement strand
CCGGCATGTACATCGGTTCCACCGGGGAACGTGGCCTGCACCATCTGGTCTACGAAGTCGTCGACAACGCCGTCGACGAAGCGCTGGCCGGCTACTGCGACACCATCCTGGTCGAACTCCTCGACGGCGGGGGCATTCGGGTCACCGACAACGGTCGCGGCATCCCGGTCAAGGAGCACCCGAAGGAGAAGATCTCCGCCCTGACGGTGGCCCTGACCATGCTGCACGCCGGTGGAAAGTTCGGCGACGGCGGGTACAAGGTCTCCGGCGGTCTGCACGGTGTGGGCGTCTCGGTGGTGAACGCGCTGTCGGATTCGCTGACGGTCGACGTCCGTCGTGACGGCTACCACTGGCAGCAGTCGTTCACCTTGGGCGACCCGGTCGAGCCGCTGAAGCAGCTGGAGAAGTCCGAAGACACCGGCACCATCGTCACCTTCTACGCCAGCCCGACGATCTTCGAGACCACCACGTACTCCTACCAGACGCTGGCGACGCGCTTCCGGGAGATGGCCTTCCTCAACAAGGGCCTGAAGATCACGATCGCCGATCGCCGAGCCACCGCCGAAAGCGACGACGATGACGCCGCGGCCGAACTCGAGCGCGAAGAAACCTTCCAGTACCACGACGGTCTGATCGACTACGTGAAGTACCTGATCGGCACCAAGGAGATCATCAACTCGACCGTGGTGGCCATCGACGCCGCCGCTCCCGAGCAGCAGATGAGCCTCGAAGTGGCGATGCAGTGGAACACCTCGTTCAACGAGAGCGTCCACACCTTCGCCAACACGATCAACACCCATGAGGGCGGCACCCACGAAGAGGGCTTCCGGGCCGCGTTGACCAACACGGTCAACAAGTGGGGCGAGACCTGGGGCATGATCAAGAAGAAGGAAGACCGGGTCTCCGGCGACGACATCCGTGAAGGCCTGACCGCGATCATCTCGGTCAAGCTGTCCGAACCGCAGTTCGAGGGCCAGACCAAGACCAAGCTGGGTAACACCGAGGCGCGCTCCTTCGTGCAGAAGGTCGTCAACGACCTGCTGGGCGACTGGTTCGAGAAGAACCCGGCCGAAGGCAAGGACATCGTCCGCAAGAGCCAAGCTGCTGCCACCGCCCGAATGGCCGCTCGCAAGGCGCGCGACATGGCCCGCAGCCGTAAGGGTCTGCTCAACAAGGGTCAGTACGGCAAGCTCAGCGACTGCTCCTCGACCGAGCCGGCCGAGTGTGAGGTCTTCATCGTGGAGGGTGACTCCGCCGGTGGCTCGGCCAAGGGCGGACGCGATCCGCGCACCCAGGCGATCCTGCCGATCCGCGGCAAGATCCTGAACGTGGAGAAGGCCCGCCTCGACCGCATCCTGCAGAACAAAGAGGTCGAGGCGATCTTCAACACCCTCGGCACCGGCGTCCAGGACGACTTCGATGTCGACAAGCTGCGCTACCACAAGATCGTGTTGATGGCCGATGCCGACGTCGACGGCGCCCACATCCGCACGCTGCTGCTGACCCTGCTGTTCCGCTTCATGAAGCCGCTGATCAACGCCGGTCACGTGTACCTGGCGCAGCCGCCGCTGTTCCGGCTGCGGTGGAACAACGCACCGCACGAGCTGGCCTACTCCGATGCCGAGCGCGACGCGTTGCGTGACGCCGGCCTCGCGGCGGGTAAGAAGCTGCCGAATGTGAACCCGATCCAGCGGTACAAGGGTCTGGGTGAGATGAACGCCGAGGATCTGTGGGACACCACCATGGATCCGGCTAAGCGCTCGCTGCTGCAGGTCACGTTGGAGGACGCCGCGTCCGCCGACCAGACCTTCACCATCTTGATGGGTGAGGACGTCGAACAGCGCCGAGCCTTCATTCAGCGCAACGCCAAGGACGTCCGCTTCCTCGACATCTAGCCCGCCGGCTGAGTTCGTCGACACCCCACAACTGCACGTATCACTCAGGGAACTGAGCCAAGGAGAACCACATGACCGAGGGTCCACTCGAACCGGAAGAGACCGAAGTCGAGGTCGCTGCGCCCGAGCAGGGTTTGGCACCCACGCACGCCAAGACCGAGGAGATCGATCTCCAGGTCGAGGTCGAGCGGTCCTACCTCGACTACGCGATGAGCGTGATCGTGGGTCGGGCGCTGCCGGACGTCCGTGACGGGCTCAAGCCGGTGCACCGCCGCGTCCTGTACGCGATGTATGACGGCGGTTACCGTCCCGACCGCGGCTGGAACAAGTGCTCGCGCGTGGTCGGTGAGGTGATGGGTCTGTACCACCCGCACGGTGACTCCGCGATCT
>CAZLJN010000378.1:0-2306 GCA_964559815.1 uncultured Propionibacteriaceae bacterium | reverse complement strand
CCGAAGATCAGCGCCGACAGCGAGATCGCGACGGTGATGCCCACCATCGGCGCCAGCGACTCGGTCGCGGCGAAACCGTTGGCACACGTCGGGCTGGCGCTGACCAGATGCAGATGCAGCCCGATCGACGCCTGCTGCGGGCTCAGCCCCAGACACATCGACGGCTCGGCAACCACACCCAGAATGGGCCACAACGCGACCAGGCTCACGCCACCCATGACAGCGGCGAGCGCTGACTGGATCGTGCGGCGAAGCTGGGCGAACATCGGCCTCCTGACGTGTGCACCCGCCATGCTACCCTCCCGCCTCGATCGCCCTCGGGGACGCCTGCGGACGAGTGGCGAACTCCCTAGCCGGAGCGCTCGACAGCGCAAGCAGGAGCAGCACCGAGATGGCCAGCGGCAACAGATCAGCGTGCAGCGGTCCGTTGTCGCCGGCCAGGACCCGCCCGATCAGAACCACCGCCACGCTCCACAGGCTGAAGGCCAGCAGCGCCAACCGGGCCCAGTTGAACCCGAACCACACCGCCACCGCCAACACCAGGTCGACCATTCCGGCGACCAGCAGAACCACCGCCAGCACCATCACCGCCTCCGGCGACACCGAATCGAACTCGCCTGCCGCCGCGTTGGCCAGCACCGCCAGCCACAACATCGTCAGCCCGCGCAGCAAGGTCACCACCACCCCGAATACCGTCTGCGCCGGACGTCCGGACTCCTCGGCGGCGACCGGTGCGGCGACCGCATCGGTGGCGGCGACCGCGTCCAACTGAACGATCGGCAGATCACCGTCGGTGCGGATCACGTCCCCTCCCCCGTTGCGGGAGTGGTAGCCGGTGCTGAAGTCGGCCAACACCTGCAGCGACGCCTCCGGATGCGCCCCGGTGATGGTGTCGATCAGGTAGTCGCGCTCGATGTCGACCTCGGCCTCGATCTTGTGGGTGACCTGAAAGGTGAACAGTGACAACCCCACGCTGCGGTCATAGGTCGCCGCCCCCAGCCAGTCGACGGCGAATCCACCGGGCAGCAGCCAGCCGTCCGGGCAGCGCCAGAACCGGACGTGGTGGCGCTTCGACGGCGAACCGGCCACCTCCTGCTGATAGGCGAAATCCTGGCGCCGGGAGAACAGGAACAGCGGGCTCACCGGCGCCTGCGGATAGCTGCGACCGGTCAGAGTGCCAGCGACGATCCGCCACCCGGTGGCCACACTGAGTTCGTCGGCCCGGGTCCAGCCGGCGTCAACCATCGCCTGATGGAGTTGTTCGGCGCTGCCGTTCAGCGCCAGGTTCACCGGATCACCCAGCAGCCCGTCGGCGGTGCGGGTGCGTCCGATGAAGTAGTCGGGCAGGTAGATCCGGGTCAGGATCCGGTGCAGCCGGGGCAGCACCAGGTAGGCGACCAGGACCCAGAAGACGATCAGCAGCACCATCGGCCAGCCCGGCGCGACCCCTTCGACCAGGACGAAGGCCGCCAGCCACACCGCGAACACCCCGGCCAGCACGAAGAAGGCGTGGTCGATGGTCGTCGGCCAGCGCCGCATCACGCCGGGAGCCGGGGTCGGGTTGGTCATGGTCAGATTCTCAGCGTCGGAAGTACTTCTTGCCAGGGGTGATCGTGCCCAGCAGTTCAGGAACGGTCACCAGCGTGTAGCCCTTGGCCCGCAGGCCATCGATGATCCCGGCGTAGGCCGCCCGGGTCGTCGGGTGGATGTCGTGAGACAGCACGATCGAGCCCGGACGGGTCGCGGCCAGCACGCGTTGGGTCACCTTCGCCGAGTTGCGGTCCTTCCAGTCCAACGGGTCGACGTTCCACATGATCTGGGCCATGCCGAGGCTCGCGGCCACCTTCGAGACGGTGGCATTCGTCGCGCCGTACGGCGGACGCAGCAGCGTCGGCGCCGGGGCGCCGGCCTTCACGATCGCATCGGAGGCTTTGGTGATCTCGGTGCGGATCCCGCTGTCGGTCAGCCGGGTCAGCTGCTTGTGACTCCAGGTGTGATCGCCCACCACATGACCCTCGTTGACCATCCGCCGGATCAGCGACGGGTTCACCGCAGCGTTCTTGCCGACCACGAAGAAAGTGGCGTGCACGCCCTTCTTCTTCAGCACGTCCAGCAGGCTCGCGGTACCGGCGACCGGGCCGTCGTCGATCGTCGCTACAAAGACGCCGACGACCAGTTCGACTATCGCGCCTACGCCAAAGGCGGCTGGATCGTCCACATGCTCCGCTGCCAGTTGGGGGATGTGATGTTTCAGCGAGTCATGCGGACGTACATGGAGCGACACGCGCTGGGCACGGTCGTGACGA
>CAZLJN010000377.1:0-2317 GCA_964559815.1 uncultured Propionibacteriaceae bacterium | reverse complement strand
GCATGATTGAAGACGGCCCGGCGACGGTACCGCTGTGGACGGTGGCGCTGACGCTGCCGTTGGTGTTGGTGGGGGCGGCGGTGTTGAGCTTCGCGGCCACCCTGATCTTGCGGGGACGGGCCAAGCTCAGCCCCTCGGCCGGCATCGTGGCCGCGATTCTGGCCACCGCCTTGGCTGCCGCCGTGGCTGGCGCGATCGACCCGAAACTGCAACTCACCAGTGTGCTGACGATCCTGTTGGCGCTGGGCTTCTCGGTGGCCGGCATCGCCGGATATGCCGCGCTGGCCGCGCACTTCCAGGCGCAGCCGCGCACCCCGGTGGCCGAGCTGCTGGCCAGTGGTGAGTCCGACCAGGTGGAGTACAAGTCGACCGCGCGGGTGAACCTGCATACCGGGGTGCGCGACGAACGCATCGAGCATGTGATCGCCAAGACGGTGTGCGGCTTCCTCAACGACAACGGCGGCTCACTGCTGATCGGGGTGGACGATGCCGCCAACCCGCTCGGCCTGGATGCCGACCTGGCCACCATGAAGTCGCCCGACGTGGATCGTTTCGAGCTGTGGCTGCGGGATCTGTTGACCACCACTCTCGGTGTGAACGCGGCAGCCATGGTGTCGACCGAGTTCCCCGAAGTCGTTGATGCCGACGGCGGCACACGGGTGATCTGCGTGGTGCGCTGCCGTCCCTCACCGCGGCCGGTCTACCTGCAGGCAGGCAAGTCGGCGACGCCGGAGTTCTGGCGGCGGGCCGGCAACTCGACCCGGCAGTTGGCCGTCAACGAGGCCACCGAGTACGTAATGCACCGGTGGCCGCTGGGGTTGGGGGCCTCCTTGGCTGCGCAGCTGCTGGCCGCCGTCCGGTTCTCCGAGCGTCCCTGACCGGCGGGCTGGTTGCCGCGACCGGCTAGGCTGGCCCAGCCCGCGGCCCTTGATTGACAGGACGACTTGACCGTGATCGCCTTGGAAGCACTGTTCCACCTCGAGCAGAACATCCCGCTGGCATTGGCCATCGTGGTCTTCTCGTCGCTCGGCTTCGCCGGTGGTGCCACCATCCAGCACCTGGCCGTCTCGCGGACCCCGCGCACCGACACCGAAAACCCGTCGATGAGCATGCGGGAGATTCTCGGTCTGCTGACCAACAAGCTCTGGCTGGTCGGCACCGGGACGATCGTCGTCGGCGCCACTTTGCACGCGGTCGGACTGGCTCTGGCGCCGGTCACCGTGGTGCAGCCGGTGGGCATTCTGGCAGTGCCGTGGTCGGTGTTGCTGGCGGCCAAGCTGCACGGTTTCCGTCCGACCAAGGTGATCTGGGGTGCGGTGGCGATGACGATCATCGGCATCGTCTCGTTCACCTACTTCTCCGCCTCGACCGCAGCCAAGGTGGTCGAGCTCGATCTGGTCAAGATCATCATCGGGGTGGCGACGGTGTACACCATCGGCGCGCTGCTGGCCTACCTCGGCTTCCGCGGACGCGGCTTCCGTCGCTGCCTGTTGCTGGCCTCGGCCGGCTCTTTCTACTACGGCATGAGCCCGACGATGTTGAAGGTCCTGTTCGAGGTGCTGAGCAAGGACCACTACTGGACCGATCCGCTGCTCTACGTCGGCCTGGGCTTCCTGCTCACCTGCTACGCGGTCGGCGGCTGGATGCTGCAGCAGGCCTACGCCAACGGCCCGGCCGAAATCGTGGTCGGCTCGATGACCACCACCGACCCGATCGTCGCGGTGTCCTTCGGGATCCTGGTGCTCGGCGAGGGCGCTTTCTTGGCGACCCGGCCGGAGTATGCGCTCGGCATGCTGCTGACCGGCGCGATCGCCATCGGCGGCGTGGTGCTGCTGAGTAAGTACCACCCGGACGCGCTCGCCCGGAATCAGGCGACCACGGACCCGGCGATCGAAGCAGCCGCAGAGTCGCCGTCCTGAGCGGTTCGGCCTGAGATCGGCTCAGCCGGCGACTTCCAGGCCGGAGATCTGCGGCTGATTCGGGGTGCGCAGGAACACCGTGGTGTCACTGCGCTTGATGGTGAAATGCACCCAGCCACTGGCCGACTCGCCGGCATCGATCCACCCCAGGGGGAACTGCGGCTCCAGCAGCGCAGGTTCGCCCTTGATCGCGTCCGACCCGTCTTGGGGAAGGGCGTTGAACAGGCAGTTCAATGAGCCGTCGTCGACCGTCACCTCGATGAAGGCGGACACCCCGGTGGCGTCCCAGCGGCTGTCGGTGATCTTCCAGACTCCGCTCGCGCCGTCGGCTTGGTCGGTGAACGGCATCCCGTCGCGGGGGCTGGAAGTGGGGGTGGCGCTGGCCGGCGGGCTTGGGT
>CAZLJN010000376.1:0-2336 GCA_964559815.1 uncultured Propionibacteriaceae bacterium | reverse complement strand
AGCCGCTGGAGATGATCGGGCTGTTCCTGGGCGAGGCCAAGATCCTGCGCACCCCCGGCGGCCACGTCACCCCGGACGCCCTGGCCGGCTGCGCGCTGGCGGTGAGTCTGCTCCAGGTCGATCGGATCCTGGTGATCGCCCATACCCGCTGCGCGATGGCCTCGATGGACGAGGACACCCTGCGCGAGCGCATCACCGAAGCCTCCGGGGTGGACGCGTCGGGGTACGAGTTCGATTCCGATCCTGATCAGCTCGCCCATCTGCGCGCCGATGTGGCGAAGGTGGCCGCCCATCCGCTGATCGCCGGGCGGGCGCAGGTCGGCGGCTTCGTCTACGACGTCGATACCGGCCTGCTGGAGCAGCTCTACTGAGCGCTCAGACGTCGATCCGTTCGGCGTCCAGACTGTAGGCCCCTTCGATGATGAACTCCTTGCGGGGAGCCACATCGTTGCCCATCAGGATCTCGAAAGTGCGCGCCGCCCCCTCGGCATCGTCCACGGTCAACCGGCGCAGGGTGCGGTGGCGCGGGTTCATGGTGGTGTCGGCCAACTGGTCGGCATCCATCTCACCCAGACCCTTGTAGCGCTGCGGCTCTTTGAAGTTCTGGCCCCGCTTGGTGAGCTCGGCGAGCTTTCGGCGGTACTCGGCCTCGGTGTAGGTGTAGACGTACTTGTCCTCACCCTTCTTGGGATTGATCAGCTCGAAGCGGTGCAGCGGTGGCACCGCGCTGTAGATCCGTCCGGCGTCGACCAGCGGCCGCATGTATTTGAAGAACAGCGTGGCCAGCAGCGTCCGAATGTGGGCTCCGTCGGAGTCGGCGTCGGCCATGAAGATGATCTTGGAGTAGCGGGCGGCGTCCAGGTCGAAGGTGCGCCCCGAACCGGCGCCGACCACCTGAATGATCGAGGCGCACTCGGCGTTCTTCAGCATGTCGCCGACCGAGGCCTTCTGGACGTTCAGGATCTTGCCGCGGATCGGCAGCAGCGCCTGGAACTCCGAGTCTCGAGCCAGCTTGGCGGTACCCAGTGCCGAGTTGCCCTCCACGATGAACAGTTCGGTGCGGTCCAGGTCGGTGCTGCGGCAGTCGACCAGCTTGGCCGGCAGGGTGGACGACTCCAGCGCGTTCTTGCGGCGTTGGGCGTCCTTGTGGGCGCGGGCCTGGACGCGGGTGCGGGAGGCGGACACGACCTTCTCCATGACCGCCCGGGCCTGGCTGCGGATCGCGGCCTTGTTGGAGGTCAGGAAGGCGCCGAGTTCGCGTTCGACGACCTTGGTGACCAGCCGGGTCACCGGCGGCGTGCCGAGGACCTCTTTGGTCTGCCCCTCGAATTGCGGTTCGGCGAGCCGGACGGTGACCACCGCGGTCAGTCCTTCCAGGACGTCGTCCTTGACCACTTCCTCGTTGGCCTTCAACAGCCGGGTGCCCTCGAAGCCGCGGGTGAACGCTCTGGTCAGACCGCGTTCGAAGCCGGAGACGTGAGTGCCGCCCTTGGGAGTGGCGATGATGTTGACGAAGGACACCAGGCGGGTGTCGTAGTCCTGGCTCCAACGCAGCGCGATATCGACGTCCAATTCGCGCTCGACATCGGTGGGCGTCATGGCGCCGTCGTCATCGAGCATCGGCACGGTCTCGGTGAACGAGTCCTGGCCGCGCAACCGGATGACTTCCGACACCGGCGTGCCGGCCGACAGGAACTCGCAGAACTCGCTGATCCCACCGTCGTGCTTGAACGACTCCACAACCGGCTCGGCGGCGCGGGCATCGGTGACCACCAGCTCCAGTCCAGGCACCAGGAAACTGGTCTGCCGGGCGCGGGCGAGCAGCTGGTTCAGTGAGAGTTCCGCGCCGGGCAGGAAGATCTGGCGGTCGGGCCAGTAGGTGATTCGGGTTCCAGTGACGCCCTTGGCCACCTTGCCGGTCTTGCGCAGCTGGTTGCCGGGAGTGAAGGGCGCGTCCGGGCCGTCCCCGGCGAAGACGCCCGGCACGCCGCGGCGGAAGCTCATCGAGTGCGTCGCGCCGTTGCGGTCGACCTCCACGTCGAGGCGGGACGACAGTGCGTTCACCACCGATGCGCCCACGCCATGAAGACCACCGGTGGCGTTGTAGGAACCGGCGCCGAACTTGCCGCCGGCGTGCAGCTTGGTGAAGACCACTTCGACGCCGGTCAGTTTGGTGCGCGGCTCGATGTCGACCGGGATACCGCGGGCCGCGTCGACGACAGTGATCGAGCCGTCGGCATTCAGGCTGGCCTGGATCTTCTTGCCGAACCCGGCCAGGGCTTCGTCCACCGCGTTGTCGATGATCTCCCACAGGCAGTGCATCAAGCCGCGGGTGT
>CAZLJN010000375.1:0-2365 GCA_964559815.1 uncultured Propionibacteriaceae bacterium | reverse complement strand
GATCGCCACCAACACCACGCTGGCTCGCACCGGTGTGTCACCGCGGGAGGCGGCCATCACGTCCGAAGCCGGCGGACTGTCTGGGGCGCCGCTGTCGCGGCGTTCGCTGGAAGTGGTGGCGCATCTGGCCGCTCGAACCGATCTGCCGATCATCGGCGTCGGCGGGATCATGGCTCCGCATCACGCAATGGCCATGTTCGACGCCGGTGCCAGCCTGGTGCAGCTGTACACCGGCTTCCTCTACGGCGGGCCTGCCTTGGCCGCCGGCATCAACCGACTCGATCTGGCTAGGGTGAACTCGTGAGTGGATATTGGCGACGGCTGCAGGATGTCACCGCTGAGCGCGGCCCGATCTGTGTCGGCATCGACCCCCATCCGGCGCTGCTGAAGGCCTGGGGGCTGAGTACCGACGCGTCCGGGCTGGAGCGGTTCAGTCGGCAGTTGATCGAGGCCCTGGGCGACCAGGTGGCGGCGTTCAAGCCACAGGCTGCGTTCTTCGAGACCTACGGTTCTGCCGGTGTGGCGGTCCTGGAGCGGGTCATCACCGACATCGCCGGCACTGGCGCGCTCAGCATCATCGACGCCAAGCGCGGCGATATCGGCTCCACCATGGAGGCCTACGCCGACGCCTACCTTGCGGACGGGTCGCCGCTGGCCGGCGATGCGGTGACGTTGTCGCCCTACCTCGGCTTCGGCTCGCTTGCCCCCGCGTTCGCCCGCGCTCAGCAGTACGAGCGCGGCGTGTATGTGCTGGCGCGCACCTCCAATCCGGAGGGCAGCGGGATCCAGTTGGCCCTCACCGAGGACGGCTCGGTGGTGCAGTCGATCATCGACGCCGCCGCCGAGGCGAATCGCAGTTCTCGGCTGCGGGCAATCGGGGTGGTGGTCGGCGGAACCCACGAAAGCCTGGGCTGCGACCTGAGTGACTTCAACGGGTCGATCCTGGTGCCAGGAATCGGATTCCAAGGCGGTCGCATTAGCGATTTGCCTGCCCTATTCGGCGACGCCACCGATCAGGTGCTGGCCGTAGTCGGACGCGGAGTCATCGGTGCCGGACCTGATGCAGCCGCGATGCGTGGGAAGGTGTCGGAGCTGCTGGCCGAGGCAGGTCGCTGAAGATCAGTGTTCGCCCCTTGATTTTCCCTTTGCAAGACGTGGCGCCGGGCACCGAGAAACGCTAGGTTATGGCCGTAAATCATCCCCTTGACAACGCGACGAAGGCAAAGAAGTGACGATTCCTCAGCTCACCACTGAACAGCTCGAAGCCGCACGGGCGGCTGCCACCGAAGCTCGGCGTCGGCGCGCCGATCTCAAGGGCAAGGTGCGTTCCGGCGCTCTGAGCCTGTCGGGGGCCCTGGACGCCGCCTCCGGCGATGACGTCCTGGCCCACGTCAAGGTGGTCGACCTCCTCAAGGCTCTGCCGCGAGTGGGGGAGAAGCGCGCCGGACTCGTCATGGAGCGCCTCGATATCGCCCCGAATCGTCGGATTCGTGGCCTGGGCCGGCATCAGGTGGCCGGTCTGAAGTCCGAGTTTCAGTGACAGGTCGTTTCAGTGACAGGTGACATCACCGTCATCTCAGGGCCCTCCGGGGTCGGTAAGGGCACCGTGGTGCGGGCCTTGGCGGCCGCGCACCCACAGGTGTGGGTCTCGATCTCGGCCACGACCCGCCCGCCGCGGGTCGGGGAGCGGGACGGGGTCGACTATTTCTTCATCGACGATGCCGCCTTCGACGAGTTGATCGCCACCGACGGTCTGCTCGAGTGGGCGACGGTGCATCGTTCGGCCCGCTACGGCACCCCGGCGGCACCGGTGGAGGCCGCTGTCGCCGCCGGACGCCGGGTCATTCTGGAAATCGAGTTGCAGGGCGCACGCCAGGTTCGCGGGCGTCTACCCGGGGCGCGTTACGTGTTCCTCGCGCCTCCCAGCAATGAAGCCTTGCGGGATCGACTCACCGGGCGCGGCACTGAGACGCCCGAACAGGTGGCCCGTCGGATGGAGACCGCAGCGGTCGAACTGGCCGCTCGCAACGAGTTCGACCACATCGTGGTCAACGATGATTTGGGCCAAGCGGTGGCCGAGTTGGTAGAGTTGTTAGGTCTGTGACGGCCGCAGGCGTTGAACCGCGGCCGACCACCCATCTGATCAGGAAGCTGAACTTGACCACTCACACTCCCGAGGGGATCACCAACCCTCCGATCGACGAACTGCTGACCAAGGTCGATTCGAAGTATCGGCTGGTGCTTTTTGCCGCCAAGCGGGCCCGCCAGATCAACGCCTACTACTCCCAGCTCGGCGAGGGGCTGTTGGAGAACGTCGGCCCCTTGGTCGACATCGGCATCCAGGAGAAGCCGCTGACCATTGCGC
>CAZLJN010000374.1:0-2380 GCA_964559815.1 uncultured Propionibacteriaceae bacterium | reverse complement strand
TCTTCGAGGGGCTGAAGGCCTACCGGCACGCCGACGGCTCGATCCACCTGTTCCGGCCCGAAGCCAATGCGCGTCGGCTGCAGACCTCCGCGGCGCGGATGATGCTGCCCGAGCTCGCCATTGACGACTTCATCAACGCCGTGGTGGAACTGGTCCGCGCCGACCAGCGCTGGGTGCCCGACTCCAGCGGCGAGAAGAGCCTGTACCTGCGTCCGTTCATGTTCGCCGACGAGGTCTTCCTCGGCGTCCGGGCGGCCGAGCGGGTCACCTTCGCGGTGATCGCCTCGCCGTCGGGGCCGTACTTCTCCGGCGGGGTGAAGCCGGTCGACATCTGGGTGACCGACACCTACGCGCGCGCCGGCGTCGGCGGGACGGGCGCGGCCAAGTGTGGCGGCAACTACGCCGCCTCGCTGATCGCCCAGTACGAGGGGTACGAGCACGGCTGCTCCCAGGTGCTGTTCATCGAGGCCGCTGACAAGGATCGGGTCGAGGAACTCGGCGGCATGAACGTCTTCCTGGTCAAGGCCGACGGCACCCTGGTCACCCCGGCACTTACCGGCACCATCCTGGACGGCATCACCCGCTCTTCGGTGCTCACCGTGGCGGCCGAGCTGGGGCTGAAGCCGGAGGAGCGGCGGATCACCCCCGACGAGCTGTTCGGCGGTATCGCCGACGGCAGCACGGTGGAGGCGTTCTCCTGTGGGACGGCCGCGGTGGTCACCCCGATCGGGGCCTTCCGTTCGGTGGCCGGCGAGTGGCGCCTGCCCGAGGCGAACCCGCACACCCTGGCCATCCGCAACGCGATCCTCGACATCCAGTACGGACGCGTTGCCGACACCCGTGGCTGGCTGCGCCGCGTCGTCTGAGCTCCCGTCCGCGTCTCAGCGCGTGGAAACCTGCTCGTAACATCGCGGCAGCAGGCAGACTCAGCCGAATACCGTTGGACTACCCCAAGGCTGACTCATGACTTCGATCCTGCCCGCGATGCCGGACACCTTCCACGTCTACGACACCACGCTGCGCGACGGCGCCCAGCAGGAGGGTCTTCAACTCAACGTCAACGACAAGCTGAAGATCGCCCGCTACATCGACGAACTGGGAGTCGGCTTCATCGAGGGTGGCTGGCCTGGGGCCAACCCCAACGACACCACCTTCTTCGCCCGCGCGGCGGCCGGCGAGTTGGACCTGAAGAACGCCAAACTGGTCGCCTTCGGGGCCACCCGCAAGGCCGGGACCACCGCCGCCGAGGACCCGCAGGTGCAGGCGCTGCTGGACGCCGGCACCGAGGTGGTCACGATTGTGGCCAAGAGCCACGACGAACACGTCTTCCGGGCGCTGCGCACCACTCTGGAAGAGAACCTGGAGATGATCGCCGACACGGTGCGGCACCTGGTCGCCCAGGGTCGACGGGTGTTCGTCGATGCCGAGCACTTCTTCGATGGCTACAAGGCCAACCCTGACTATGCCTTGGAGGTGATCCGCACCTCCGCCGACGCCGGCGCCGAAGTGGTGGTGCTGTGTGACACCAACGGCGGCATGCTGCCCTCGCAGATGGGTGATGTGGTCTCGGCCGCGTCCGGCATCGGCGTCGAGCTGGGCATTCACTGCCACAACGACACCGGCTGCGCGGTGGCCAACACCATGTCCGCGGTCGACGCCGGTGTGGTGCACGTCCAGGGCACGTTGAACGAGTACGGCGAGCGCACCGGCAACGCCAACCTGATCACCGTGCTGGCCAACCTGCAGCTGAAGTACCAGTGGCCGCTGGTCCCCGATGATGCGCTGGCCGAGGCCACCCGGATCGCGCACGCGGTCGCCGGGGTGGCCAATGTGCCTCTGGCCGGTCGTCAGCCCTACGTGGGCGCCTCGGCGTTCGCGCACAAGGCGGGGCTGCACGCCTCGGCGATCCGGGTCGACTCCAACCTGTACCAGCACATCGATCCGATCCTGGTGGGCAACGACATGCGGATGCTGGTCTCCGACATGGCCGGACGGGCGAACGTCCAGATGAAGGGCTCCGAGCTCGGCTACGACCTGTCCAACCGTGACCTGGCGGCGAAGGTGACCGATGCGGTCAAGGCCCGCGAGATGGACGGCTACTCCTACGAGTCGGCCGATGCCAGCTTCGAGCTGCTGCTGCGCGAGGAACTCGGCCTGACCGAGGATCTGTTCGAGGTGCTCAGCTGGCGGGTCATCACCGGTCACGAACTCAAGCCCGAAGGCGATTCCGAGGCCACCGTGAAGCTGCGCGCCGGCGGTTCCTCCCATCACCTGGTGGGCGAGGGGCACGGCCCGCTGAACGCGTTGGACGTCGCCCTGCGCGGCGCTTTGAAGCAGGCCTTCCCGCAGGTGGATACCTTCGAGCTGACCGATTTCAAGG
>CAZLJN010000373.1:0-2386 GCA_964559815.1 uncultured Propionibacteriaceae bacterium | reverse complement strand
CGATCGCCCACAGCGACGCCGTCCAGGCACTCGGCCATGTGAAGGTCGACTTCGCTGGGGTGGGCGCCGATGTCGGCGGCCAGCGATTCCCGGGCCTCCTCGACGATTCGCCGCGCCTGCCGTCCGGACGCATGCAGGGCCGACGGATTGCCGACCAGCGCCATCGCCTCGGCCATCACCGAGATCACCGCAGTGGCCATCGGCGAACTGGCGGCGTGGTCGACATATGACCGCGCAACGCTGCCCGTCGCCGCCATTTGCTCATCCTTCCGCCACCGGCAGTTTCTGCCTTGTCTGTCCGATGGACCAGACTAGGCTGCCTGAACCGCAGCGAAAGCAGGAAATTGTCCGCATCAGTGCGTCCGACCCCGCCCGACAGTGCCATCCTCGGCGCCCATGTCGGTGGCGGCGGCACCACCTTCTCACTGTGGGCTCCCCGAGCCACCCGGGTCGAGTTGGCGCTGATCGACGAGTCCGGCACCCAGTCCAACCACGATCTGGCCCCGGCAGCCGGCGGCGTCTGGACGGTCTTCGTGGCCAACGTGGAGGCCGGCCAACGGTACGGCTTCCGGGTCGACGGCACCTGGGATCCCCCCACCGGCCAGCGGTTCAATCCGGCGCGGCTGCTGCTGGATCCCTACGCACGAGCGATCACCGGTGGTGTCGACTACTCCGGGCCGATCACCGACCACACCGCGGACTCCAACTATGACCTCGACCCCACCGATTCGGCCGGGTCGGTACCGCTCAGCGTGGTGGTGGCCGATTCCGCCCCGCCTGCGCCGCTGGCCCGTCCGCTGCCGCTGTCGGAGCTGAGCGTCTATGAAGCCCATGTACGCGGCTTCACCCGCAGCCACCCGTCCGTGCCGGAGCATCTGCGCGGCACGTATGCCGGCCTGGCCTATCCGGCGGTGATCGATTACCTGGTCGACCTGGGTGTCAACGCCGTCGAGCTGCTGCCGGTGCATCACTTCGTCTCCGAGCCGTTCATCGTCGGCCGCGGTCTGGTGAACTACTGGGGCTACAACACCTTGGGTTTCTTCGCCCCGCACGCCCACTACTCCGGTTCGGGCACCAATGGTGAGCAGGTCGCCGAGTTCAAGGCGATGGTCTCCGCCCTGCACGAGGCCGGGATCGCGGTGATCCTGGACGTGGTCTACAACCACACCGGCGAAGGCGGTCACGAAGGCCCCACGCTGTGCTTCCGCGGCATCGACCATGCCGCCTACTACCGACTCACCGACGACCAGCGCAACGACTACGACGTCACCGGCTGTGGCAACGCCGTCGACACCGCCAATCCGGCGGTGTTGAAGCTGGTGCTGGACTCGCTGCGCTACTGGGTCACCGACATGGGCGTGGACGGCTTCCGCTTCGACCTGGCGACCACGCTGATCCGCGACGCCCATCACCACGTCGACCAGCAGCATCCGTTCAAGCAGGCCATCGCCGCCGACCCCGTCCTGGCCGACAAGGTGATGATCGCCGAGCCGTGGGACATGGGCCCGTACGGCTACCAGGTCGGCCGCTGGGGTGTCGGCTGGACCGAATGGAACGATCGCTTCCGCGGGTTCACCCGCGACTTCTGGCGTGGCGCCACCGGCGGGGTGCAGGAGTTGGCCACCCGGCTGAGCGGATCCTCCGACATCTTCGACCACTCCGGACGTCCGGTGACCGCGTCGTTGAACTTCGTCACCGCCCATGACGGCTTCACCCTGCGTGATCTGACCACCTACAACCTCAAACACAATGAGGCCAACGCCGAGCACAACCGTGACGGCGCCGACGACAATCGCTCGGACAACCACGGATACGAGGGCGAGACCGACGATCCGGTGATCAACGCCGCCCGCCAGCGCACCGCCCGCAACATGATGGCCACGCTGCTGCTCAGCGCCGGCGTGCCGATGATCACCGCCGGCGACGAGTTCGGACGCACCCAGGCGGGCAACAACAACGCCTACTGCCAGGATTCGCCGCTGTCGTGGGTGCACTGGACCATCGATGCCGGCTGGGAGCAGCAGCACGAACTCACCCGCAGCCTGCTGGCGCTACGTCGCGAGCACCCGCTGCTGCGTCCCGAGCAGTGGCGCCGGCACGGCGAGGTCACCACCGCTGAGGGCCACCGGCTGGGGCGCTCCCCCGTGGCCTGGTTCACCGAACTCGGCGTGGAAATGACCACCGACGCCTGGCACGACCATGGACGCCGCACCCTGGGGTTGTATCTCAGCGACGCCACCACCGGCCTGCTGGCGATCTTCCACGCCGGGGGCGCTCCGATCGAGGTGTCGCTGCCGGGTGCGCCGTGGGCGGAGGGCTACCAGCTGATCACCCACACCGGCGAAGCTCACGAACTTCCCCGCAAGCGGCTCAGCCCCGGCGCCAC
>CAZLJN010000372.1:0-2392 GCA_964559815.1 uncultured Propionibacteriaceae bacterium | reverse complement strand
CCACAGAATCCGTGGCACATGGCGCGGGCCTCGTCCTCGGTGACGCTGGACGTCCAGGCTGTGTCCTTGGACCACTTGCCCGACACCCACAGGTAGCGGGTCCAGTGCACGGTGATCGAGGTGACGGCGTCTTCGAAGGTCCGAGTGGTCACCTGCCATTGGCCGTTGACCGAGGCGAGGTCGTAGTACTCGCCGGCGTCCTCCGGGTTGCGGGTCCACAGCTTGCCGCCTTCAGGTGAAGGGGCGACGACCAGCTTGCCCTTGCGCAGGGTGAGCACCTTCCAGGTGTAGCCGTCACCGTCCGTCCAGGCCATCTCGGCACCGGGGACGCCATCGATGGTGGCGATCAGCGGAATGCCGATGTACTCCATCGTGGTGGACGCGGTGCGCGTGATCACCTTGCCCTTGGCGGTGACGATCTTGGTCTGCGATCGGTCGCCGGCCAGCAGCCGGTAGGAGACGGTGTCGAGCTTGCCGTCGCCGTCCATGTCGACCTTGGCCTGGCCCCACAGGATCGACGGGGCATCAATGTCGCTGTAGTAGTTCATGCGGGCCGCGGACAGCTTCACCGAACGGGTCGAGACCTTGACCCACTTGCCGCTCCGCCACACCGAACGGACGATCTTGGTCCAGTAGGCGCCGTTCTTGCTGGTGGTGGCAATCTTCGCGACGTCGACATAGGCCCGGCTGCGGGCGGTGAGGAAGCGGATCGCCTGGTTTCCGCCGGTCCACCAGCCCTTGCGTGTCGAAGGCGAGGCCGGGGCTTTCTCGGCGACCAGGGCGCCCTTGCGCCAGGTGTAGACCACGAAGCCGCCCGAAAGGTCAGGAGTGGAGGTCCGCACGATGAGTTCGGCGCCCTTGACGCCGTCGAGCTTGCCCGCTCCACCCCAGACCGAACTCGACTCGAGGGGGTCGGTCGAAGAGAAAGTGACCGCGGAGGTGGCCTTCGCGGTGACCACCTTCAGTTCGTATTGGGTGCCGCCCAAGGCGGTGACGGTGACGGCGTCGTTCTTGCCGTCGCCGTTGACATCCACCTTGACGGTCTTCAGCACCGTCGCCGGCTCTGCGGGTTGGATCGGTGCGGCCTGTGCCGTGGGGGCGATAGCCCCGCAGGTCAGGGCCAGGGCGGCCGTGGTTGTGCCGACCACAATCTTTCTCATCTGTTCCCCTTGCGAGAGTGAATCGTGTTCTCGGGCTGCCAGGCTAGCCAGCGGGCCGACGGCTGTCCACGGTCGCGCGGGCCCTGCGTGGCGCACCGGGAACCGTCCTCGGCGCGCCACGCAGGCATCTTGATGCGGCTAGGTGGTGATCGTTCCGCAGTTGAAGCCGAAGTACGGGTCGGCCTTGGCCGTGGTCAGCTTCACCTTGCGGGTGCTGATCTTCACCCAATGCCCACCCGACCAGACCGAGCGGTAGATCTTGCCCGACCAGAGGGTGCTGGAGGCGTTGGCGACCAGGTTGGACACGTCGATGTAACGGCGACCGTGGGAGGTGAAGCAGCGGTAGCCCTGGGCGCCGAGGTACCAGCCCTTCACCAGCGGTGCGGCCGATGCCTTCTCACTGACCAGAGCATTGGCGCGCCAGGTGTAGACGGAGAAGCCCACCCCGTCGCCGCCCCACTTGTAGACCATCAGTTCGGCACCCTTGACCTTGTCGATGGCGACCGCGCCACCCCACGGGCTGGCTTCGCCCCAGTCGCCGGGGAAGGTGGAGGTGAAGAAGACCCCCGAGATGCGGGACGCCGTGGTGACCTGCAGCAGGTACTTGGTATCGCTGTACTTGATCACCTCGACGGTGTCGGCCACGCCATCGCCGGTGACGTCCACCGAGACGGTGTTGAGCACGGTAGTGATCGGGGCCGCCTGCGTGGGCAGAGCGGTGAGGCTGAGCGCGAGGGCAGCGCTGACTGAAATGGCAGCGAGACGACGAAACATGCCAACTCCTTTGCTGGACGCCGGGCTGGACAGTGGCCGGCTCTTTCATGGTCGTCCTTCAAAGGGTGGGCTGGGAACCGATCAACGGCCTTTTACCTCCCCGGACAGGTGCGGCTCACTTCCGGGTGAGCGGCAGCACCGTCACTCCGCAGAAGGCGGGGCACAACGACGACACCTCGTCGGCACGGAGGTTCTCTGTCCAGGTGCGCTGTGCGGTCCACGCGCCTGAGGTCCAGGCGTACTCGACGAAGGCCACCTCACCGCCTTCTTCGGTCGCTTCGGAGGTGACGAGCTTGTGCGTGCCGTCCTTCTCGGAGAACGCGTAGCCGGTGTTCACGTCGAACTCATCACCGATGACCCAGCCGGGGGTTCCCTTCGGGGAGGGTGCGGCCACCAGGCCGCCGTTGCGCCAGGTGAGCACCCGGTAGGTCACGCCCTCCTCCGGTCCGCTGTAGAAC
>CAZLJN010000371.1:1029-2393 GCA_964559815.1 uncultured Propionibacteriaceae bacterium | reverse complement strand
ACCCAGCTGCATCAGCAGCGCAGCATCGGCGGGGGTGGCCACCCCGCCGGCGGTGAACAGCACCACCGGGAGCTTGCCGGTCTCGGCCACTTCGCGCACCAGTTCGTAGGGTGCGGCCAGTTCCTTGGCGGCCACGTAGAGCTGGTCGGGGTTGGCCGCGAAGGTGGCCTGCAGAGCCGCGATCTCGCCACGGATGGTACGGATGTGCTTGACCGCCTCGGAGACGTCGCCGGTGCCGGCCTCCCCCTTGGAGCGGATCATCGCCGCACCTTCGGTGATCCGGCGCAGCGCCTCACCGAGGTTGGTCGCGCCACACACGAAGGGGACGGTGAAGGCGTGCTTGTCGATGTGATTGACGTAGTCGGCCGGCGAGAGCACTTCGGACTCGTCGATGTAGTCGACCTTCAGCGCCTCCAGCACCTGCGCTTCGACGAAGTGGCCGATCCGGGCCTTGGCCATCACCGGGATGGAGACCGCGTTGATGATGCCTTCGATCAGGTCGGGGTCGCTCATCCGGGCCACGCCACCTTGGGAGCGGATATCGGCCGGCACCCGCTCCAGCGCCATCACGGCCACTGCGCCGGCGTCCTCGGCGATGCGGGCCTGTTCGGGGGTGACCACGTCCATGATCACACCGCCCTTGAGCATGTCGGCGAGGCCGCGCTTGACCGCGCGAGTTCCAGTCTGAGTCGTCATGAGATCAATCTTCGGCGTCTTACTGGCCCGATTCCAGAGCCAGAACTACCGGACTGTCTATAGTCCAGTATCCTGGACGGGTGCGCCGCACTCCCGAAATAACCCTGCCGCTGCAGGTCGATCGCACCGCGGGGCCACTCCCCGAGCAGCTGGCCGAGCAACTCCGCGAGCTGATCGGACGTCAGGTGCTCACCCCCGGCGACCCACTGCCGGCCAGCCGACCCCTGGCCGGCCATCTGGGCGTCTCCCGCGGATCGGTGGTTGCCGCCTACGACCAGCTACTGGCCGAGGGATACCTGTCGGCCACGGCCGGCGGCGCCACGGTGGTGAACCCGCACCTGCGCCGGGTCCACCCGCCGAGCCGGCCATCGATGCAGACCTCCGCCCCCCGTCCGGCCGAGGCGGCACTGGACTTCCGTCCGGGACGTCCCTGGACCGGCGAACTGATCGGCCCGGCCTGGAAGGCCGCCTGGCGACGGGCATCGCTGGCCCCGGCCGACTTGGAGGCTCCCCCACTGGGTCTGGCGGTGCTGCGCCGGCAGTGGGCCGACCACCTGCGTCGGATGCGGGCGGTGGTCCGCGACCCCGATCAGATCGCCGTCACCGGGGGCGGACGCGAGGGCCTGGCGCTACTGCTGCTGGCCCTCGGCGGCGAACGCGGGTTGCGC
>CAZLJN010000371.1:0-1019 GCA_964559815.1 uncultured Propionibacteriaceae bacterium | reverse complement strand
GATCCTGGCTACCCGTCGCTGCGCCGGGTACCGCTGCGGTTCGGCGCCGAGCTGGTGCCACTGGCCACCGACCGGCACGGGCTGGTCACCGCCACCCTGCCTGACGGCCCGGCCGCCCCGGACGTCCTGCTGGTCACCCCGAGCCACCAGTACCCTCTGGGCGGCTCACTGCCGATCGATCGCCGCCAACAGCTGCTGGAATGGGCGCAGACCAACCAGGTGGTCATCGTCGAGGACGACTACGACTCCGAACTGCGCTACACCTCCTCGCCGCTTCCCGCCCTGGCCGCACTGGACGATCCGGCCACCGGACGGGTGGTGCTGTTGGGCACCCTGTCGAAGACCTTGACCCCGGCACTGGCCACTGGCTTCCTGGCCTTGCCGCACTGGCTGGTGGCCGCGGTCACCGAGGTGCGTAGCGATCTGGGCCAGCCACTCGGCGCGGTGGCGCAATTGGCCATGGCCGAATACCTGGCCAGTGGCGCGCTGCGGCTGCACACCCAGCGGATGCGTCAGCGCTACCGACGGCGGCGCGCGCAGGTGGTGGCGGCCTTGCGTGATCGTCCGGGGCTTCAGGTCTACCCGATGGACGGCGGCCTGCACGCCGTGGTCGAGACCACCCGTGACGAAGCCGCCGTGGTGGCCGAGCTGGCGGCGGCCGGCGTCCGGGTCAGCCCGCTGTCGAGCTATTGGTCCAGCCCCAGCAGTCACCACGGCATCGTGTTCGGTTTCGGCGCCGAGCCCGAACCTGATTTGGCCAAGGGACTGGCGCTGATCGCCCAGGTTGCGGGCAAGATGGAGACGTGAAGACCCTCCCCACCCTCCTGCTGGCCGTCGCGCTGGCGGCCACCTCCGGCTGTGCGGTCACCGATCAGGTGATGAACCCGGCCACCGGCCTCCCGATCGCCACCCCGCAGCCGGTCGCCACCGCCACCAAGGCCAGCCGCATCTGGCATCCCGCCCAGGGCCTGACCTGGCAGATCCAGTTCGCCGGCGCTCTGGCCCCGACCACCGCCGAG
>CAZLJN010000370.1:0-2415 GCA_964559815.1 uncultured Propionibacteriaceae bacterium | reverse complement strand
CCACCGTCCTGGTGGGTTGCGGGCAGCCCACAACCCACCAGGACGGTGGCCAGGCTGGCGGCGGCCAGGGAGGCAACGAAGCGGGTCGAATGAAGACCAGTTCGTTTCACCCGGTCAGCTGACGATAGGCTCGGGGTGTTCATAACAGTTCCATGATGGCAGAGAGGTCGCTCCTTATGGATCAGCCCGCATTCATCCGTCCGACGATCCAGCCAAGCCTGCACTTCGATGTGACCATCGAGATCCCCAAGGGGACCAAGAACAAGTACGAGATGGACCACCACACTGGTCGGATCCGTCTGGACCGGACGCTGTTCACGTCCACGCAGTACCCCAACGACTACGGCTTCATCGAAGGCACCCTGGGCCAGGACGGCGACCCGCTGGACGCCATGGTGCTGATTCCGGAGCCGACCTTCCCCGGCGCCCTGGTCGAATGCCGGGCGATCGGCATGTTCCGGATGACCGACGAGATGGGCGGCGACGACAAAGTGCTGTGCATCCCGGTCGCCGACCAGCGGCAGAACCTGATCAAGGAACTCACCGATCTGCCCAATCTGACCCTGTTGGAGATCGAGCACTTCTTCCGCGTCTACAAAGACCTCGAGCCCGGCAAGTCGGTCGAAGGCGCGGTCTGGGTGGGCCACGCGGAAGCCGAGATGGAGATCCACGCCAGCTGGGAGCGGGCCCGCGGTACCTCCCACGAGAACCAGTTCACCCGGGAGTAATCCCCACCCTTCCCACCATGGCGATCCGCGGCGAACTGAAGCCTCATCGGCTGTATCTGCTTCGCCACGCGGACGCCGAGGGTGACCTCTACGGATTGGGCGACGCGTCCAGGGAGTTGAGTCGGCAGGGACGGGCCCAGGCCCGCGATGTCGGAGTCTTCCTGGGCGACGTCACCATCGATCTGGTGCTGTGCTCCTCAGCCACCCGCACCCGGCAGACCGCGCAACTGCTGAATCTGCATGCGCCGATCCGCCATCTCCCCCGGCTCTACAACGCCAACGCCCGGCAGATCCTGGCCGAGCTCACCGGTGTGGACGACGCCATCCGGACGGTGCTGGTGGTGGGCCACGCGCCGGGCTTGCCAGGCCTGGCTTATCACCTGGCCGATGGGAAGTCCGATGCCGCAGCGCTGTCGCGGGTCCGTCCGGTGTATCCGCCGGCGACGCTGGTCGGGTTGGAGTTCGTGGGCGGCTGGTCGGGGCTCAGCGAGGCTCGACTGTTCACGTCCCGCTTGGCATCGCCGTAGTTGCCGCGCACGCTGCGGATCCGGGTCCGCGGGAGTAAGGTCCGAGGCAGCGATGCGGCCGCGAATGCGGAATATTGCCTACCGCTGCACGCGCAGAGGATGTTCCTCTGTGGACTTACCTATTTATACCCCATAGGGTATGGCCGCTGGCCCGCATCGCCAGCTGGAAGGAGCTGACGATGGCAGACGTGGTCATCCTCGGAGCCGGCATTGCCGGTCACACCGCGGCACTACATCTACGGCGAATGCTCGGCCGCAACCACACGGTAACGGTCGTCTCGCCGAACGCAAACTGGAACTGGATCCCCTCGAACATTTGGGTGGGCGTCGGACGAATGACCAAGGAACAGGTCGTCTTCCCGCTCGCGCCGATCTACCGACGCAAGGGCATCCTGCACCGCCAAGCCAAGGCGATCGCGATCTATCCCGAAGGCGACGCCGATGACAGTCGCGGCGCCGTGGAGGTCGAGTACACCGGGCAGAACAAGGTCGGACAGACCGAGAAGATCCGCTACGACTACCTGATCAACGCGACCGGGCCGAAGCTGAAGTTCGAAGCCACCGAGGGCCTCGGCCCCGACGCCGGCAACACCGTCTCGGTGTGCACCGCCGACCACGCTCGCGAGGCAGCCGAGAAGTTCGCAGCCTCCGTCGCCAAGATGAAGGCCGGGCAGCCGCAGACCCTCGTGGTCGGCACCGGTCACGGCACCTGCACCTGTGAGGGCGCAGCGTTCGAGTACACCTTCAACGTCGACCACGAACTGCGCGCCGCCGGCGTCCGGGACAAGGCCACGCTGTACTACCTCACCAACGAGGCCGCCCTGGGCGACTTCGGGGTGGGCGGCATGACCTTCAACCAGAACGGCTTCGAGACCAGCTCTGAGTTGTGGACCAGTTCGCTGTTCCGCGAGCGCGAGGTGAAGCCGATCGTGGGCACGCACCCGCACAAGATCACCGCTGACGTGATCACGTACGAAACCCTCGACGGCGAGATGCACGACCTGCCGTATGACTTCGCGATGCTGCTGCCTCCGTTCAGCGGCCACCCGATCAAGGCCTTCAACGCCGCCGGCGAAGACATCACCGACAAGGTGTTCGCCCCCAGCGGGTTCATGAAGGTGGACGCGGATTACTCCGGTAAGCCGTACGAGGAGTGGAGC
>CAZLJN010000369.1:0-2431 GCA_964559815.1 uncultured Propionibacteriaceae bacterium | reverse complement strand
GCAACAGGGTGGTCGCCGAGGAGCCGGCCTCGCGGGCCAGCATCGAGTTCTCCGGGGCGGCCACCAGCAGGCGGCACCCACGGCGGACGGCCTCGAAGGCGCCGGCCAGGGTGGCCTTGTCGCCACCACCGAGCACCACGACCACGTCCAGCGGCCCGACCCAGCCCGGCAGGCCAAGACGCGGCCAGGCCACCAGCGGCACCGGGCAGGTGGGTTCGAGGACGGCGCGCAGCAGCCGGGCTTCGGGTCCGAAAGTGATCAGCGCCCGAATCTGTTCCTCGGGGCGGATCGCCGCCAGCGGGCCTTCGGCCAGCATGGCTTCGCGGCGCACGCGCGCACCGGACTCGGCCAGGGGGCGCAGGAGGTGGTCAGCGGCGGCCAGGCCGGCCGCATCCTCCAGTCGTGCGTCCTCGAAGTCCTCCACACTCAGCCCCGGCGAGCCTGGTCGACAAGCAGTATCGGAATGCCCTGGCGCACCGGGTAGGCCAGGCTGCAGCCATCGCAGGCCAGTTCGGCCGACTCATAAGCCCACGCCAGCTTCGTGTGGCAGGACGGGCAGACCAGCAACTCCAAGAGGTCTGCGGGCACCTCGTTCATCCTCGTTCCTTCCGGATGATGGCCAGCGCGGCGTCGCGCAGGGCGACCACCGTGGCCTCATCCTTCGCCTCAACATTGAGTCGTAACAGAGGCTCGGTGTTGGACTCTCGGACGCTGACCCACCAGTCTTCGGCGGTGATCAGCAGCCCGTCGTTCCAGGACACCTCACCTCGGTCACCGAGAGCGTCGGCGACCTGTTCCATTGTCCCTCTCGGGTCCGAAACGCTGGTGTTGATCTCACCGGAGGCGGCATAAGTCGGTAGCTCCGCCACCAGGGCGGATACTGACCCCGCGCGACCCAGCATGGCCAGCACGTGCAGGGCGGCGAGCATGCCGGTATCGGCGCGCCAGAAGTCGCGGAAGTAGTAGTGAGCGGAGTGTTCGCCGCCGAAAATCGCATTGGTCTGGGCCATCAAGGCCTTCATCCGGGTGTGGCCGACCGTGCTCACTGCGACGGTGCCACCGGCCGCGGCGACCACCTCGGCCACGGCGCGGGACGTGATGGTGTTGACCACGATCGTCCCCCCGGGCTCGCGGGCCAGTTCGGCCCGGGCGATCAGCGCGGTGATCGAGGACGGGCTGACCACCTCACCGCGCTCGTCGATGATGAAGCAGCGGTCGGCATCGCCGTCGAACACCAAGGCGATGTCGGCGCCATGCTCACGGACGGCACGCTGGGCGTCGATCAGGTTCTCCGGCTCCAGCGGGTTCGGCGGATGGTTGGGGAAGGTGCCGTCCAGGTCGGTGAACAGCTCGATCAGCTCCAGGTTCAGCGGCGACAGCACCGCCCCGGCGGTGTGCCCGGCCATCCCGTTGCCGGCGTCGATGACGACCTTCAGCCGACGCATCCCGCTGGTGTCGACCAGCGAGTGCAGCCGCTCGGCGTAGGCGTCCAACAGGTCCAGTTCCCGAATGCTGCCGGACGTGGCCGCCGGCGCCAGAGTGGTGAAGCTCAACTCGGTGATCCGAGCCATCTGCTCCGGCGTGATCGGTGCAGCCGCCGCTCGACAGAACTTCACCCCGTTGTACTTGGCCGGGTTGTGGGAGGCGGTGAACTGCACCCCGGGAACGTTCAGGTGCCCCGAGGCGAACCACAGCTCGTCGGTGGACGCCAAGCCGATATCGATCGCGCTGGCGCCCTGGCCGGCGGCACCCTCGGCGAAGGCGCGCGCCAACTCCGGACCACCCAGGCGCATGTCGCGACCCATCACGAACTCGGCACCGTCCAGTTCGAAGGCGGCCGCGAACGCCGCGCCGACAGCACGGGCACCGTCGAGATCCCATTCGACCTCAGGGCCGGTGAACACCCCACGGATGTCATTGGCTTTGAAGATTTCGGGGCGGATCACTGCGGCCAGCCTTCGGAGTCGTCGGGATTGGCGATGACGGCCAAATGGCCTCGCCGCCTGGTCACCTGCGGCTCCGGTGGAGGCGTCGACTCGCCCATGCCCGCCTTGCGGACGGCGTCGGCCAACAACATCAGGTCGTCGGTGGACGCGCGGGGGCTGAGTTCTCCCGGAAGGCGAACGACCTCCCAGCCCCGCGGCACGCTGAGGCGGTTGGAGTGTTCGGCGCACAGGTCATACGTGCCCGGCTCGGAGCGCAACGCGAGCGGCCCCAGCACGGCGGTGGAATCGGCATAGGCGAAAGTCAACGTCGCCACTGCCGAACGACTACAGGCCGTCCGCGAACATCGCCGATTGATCACCCGCCCACGCTACCGCCGCGGCGGCCTGGGCTGCGGTAGTCGCGCCCGGTGTCGCCGGGTTCGAGACAGGAGTGCCCCCTGAGGCGGTTAGGCTGGCGGGGTGCGCAGACCGGACCGACACGGACG
>CAZLJN010000368.1:0-2434 GCA_964559815.1 uncultured Propionibacteriaceae bacterium | reverse complement strand
CCCACACAGCCCGGCGAGGACGTGCGCGCCGCTGCCGTTTCCGACCCCGTCAACTCCGGCCTCGGCAGCCCTGCCACGGTGTCGACCTGGCCGACGTATCCCGGCCCACCAGACTCGGTGACCGATGGGGTGCCCTCTGGACTCCCGGTGGCGTTGCCTCGACGCAGCTGGCTCTGGACGGCCGCCGTCGTCGGCACCGCCGCAGCCGTCACCGCGGCCGCGGTCAGCATCGTGGCGGCCACCATCGCCGTGGCGCCTCAGGGAGTGATCCCCGTCACAGAGCCGAAGGTCGCCCCCGCAGTGTGGAGCCCGGTGGATTCATCACTGACCGCCGGGCTCGTCGTGGTCGCCGGTGGGGCTGAAGCGGACGGCATCGTGATGACTCCCGGCGGGCTGGTCGCAACCAGCTACTCGCGCATCAACGGCGACTCGCATCCGCCCGCCGAGGGGTTCGGGCTGCGCGTCGTCGCCGACGGCCAGGACCCGGTGCCGGCGGCGATCACCCACGCAGATGCCGCCTCCGACATCGCCTTCGTGTCGGCCGAGGATTTCGCCCCGTCCAGCGTCGCCAGGCCGGGAACCCCCGTCCACGTCGGCGACGTGCTGACCTTGCTCGACGATCAAGGCGGACGCAAACCCATCCTCGGCATCGGCGTCACCGTGTCTGCGACCGAGCAGCCCTGTTCCCGTGTCGGATCGCAGGCGCATTCCACCGGGTTCCAGTTCTCCCTCAACGACGCCACCGCCGAGCCGGGAGCCGCGCTCGTCCGGGCCGACGGAACGGTGGTCGGCATGTATGTCGGCGGCAACGATGCCACCCACCACTGCGCGATTCCCATCGCCGATGTCGTCAAAGCCATGTCCGGGCGCTGAGCCCGCTCAACCGACACCCCGCTGGTTGAGCAGCCCACGCAGCGGGCGCGTCAAAACCACAGCGCCACATCAGCAGGCAACCGCCCAGCGGTCAGTGTTTCCCCTCGCCACGCACGTAACCCTTGAAGGACAACGCATGGCCATCGACGGTGAACTTGACCACCACTTGGGGGCCCTCGATGTTGATCGTGACCGGCCAGGTGCCGCCACTGAGCCCCGTTGAGACCCGATAGCCACGCATGGTGACGGTGCCAACTGCCGACATCTTGCCCATCTTGATGACCCCTGTCCCCGACCACCGGCTCTGGGGAAGCAGGGGCGCCAACGGCGGGGTGGTTTCATCGGTGAGCGGAGCCACGTCGTCTTCGCCGGAGATGCTGATCTTCACCGACGTCGAGTTGCCCTTGAAGTTGGCCTCCAAGGTGCCGCCCTTACCTGACATCCGATTGGTGGCCAGGCAAGTCGCGTTCCCGGTATAAGCACCAGGAATGTCCCCACCGGTGTTCACCGCCCGCAGCTGCAAGGCGATCGACTGCGACATCGGCCCATTGGAGAACTTGTTGGTGTCGTTGATGTAGACCACCCAGTTGTAATCGGCGAACGTCGTGGACGGCGGGCGCGCGGCCTTGCTGCCGGAGTGTCCTACCCCCACGTTCGAGAAGTGGGACGTGATCGCAGTCAGCACCGTTTGCGATGCCAGCCGGGTGACTTTGGTGGGCAGCACCTCATAGCTGCCGTCCCCGGCGTAGCGGACGATCGCAGCATCGTCGGCCACCTGACCGGCGAGAGCGAAGGTCACATACGCCGGGTACTTCACCGCGACACCGGCGCTCGTCCCTTTGGTCTCCAGCGCGAAGCCCTTGGAGATCACGTCTTCGGCGGCTGCGGGGGCCTGAGTCAGTGGGGCCACGACCACCGTCTCGTCCTGATCGAGCGCCTCCTGGGGAAAAGTCACTCTAACTGCGGTATTCGAATCGGGCTGCAGGTCGATCGACCCGCCTGTTGCGGCGGCGATATTCTGCTCCACCGCCCGGGTCTGATCCGCCTGCGCGGTGGGCAGCCCACCCGCCGGACCATTCGCAGGCGACGTCGAACAACCCACGAGGACAAGGGATATTAGGAGCACACCGAAGCCGGCCGAGCGAAGCCGCGTCAATGATGCGGACTCACCTATTTGACGATCATTCACAATCGGGTCTCCCTCCCGATCAGAGATTCTCTTCGAGCCACTCTAGAACCAGTGCCCCATACGTAGAAGGCGCTCTGCCTAAGAAGCCGACCGAAGACGCTCGTCGGCATCGTCGGGGAGTTGCAGCGACCTCGTCCAGCCCCGCCTCACAAGCTGGGCTTCGACAGGCTCGACCACCTCAACCCGCCCTCAACCATGAACCTCGGCTGGAGGTGAACTTCACCGCCCCACCGGGCCGGACGTCGGCGTCCGGCAACCAATCAGGCGTAGCCCCACTCGTCGAGGTCGTCGTCGTCGATGCCGAAGTAGTGGGCGACCTCATGCCACACCGTGATGCGTACTTCCTCGGCCAACTCCACCTCTGAGGAGACC
>CAZLJN010000367.1:1359-2446 GCA_964559815.1 uncultured Propionibacteriaceae bacterium | reverse complement strand
GCCCAGGGCGTAGAGGAAGTCGCCGGTCCAGCGGTTGGGCCATTGGGAGTCGATGAAGATCGAGGCGGTGGCGACCGCGCAGATGTGCAGCGGCAGAATCTCGGGTGTGTAATGGCCCGACGCGATGGTGGCCGCCTGCCGGGCCACTTCGAGCAGCAGCACCGTCCAGCCGACGAGGTGGCGGATCGTGCGGCGGTGGGGGTCGTCGGCGCGGGTATAGGCGACCACCAGGACGGCGATGCCGGCGGTCAGGATCCCCAGCACGGCGAAGTGGATCATCGAAAACATCCCGAATGCGGCGTCCGGGGGCGTCGGCTGGTTCTGGGGGACGAAGAAGTAGTCCCACGTCCACGTCATCATGGACGCCGGTGAAGTGAGGGCTGTCGCAGCTGCACGCGCTCATTGTGCCCCGCTCATCGGTGCGGTCGGTGGTGAGGCTGTTCGTGTCGCGGGGGTGTTCGTGTCGCGGTGTGTTCGCCGAACCTGTGGCGGCGGGTGTGGCCTGACCCTAGGAGGGGATATAGGCCAGTCGCCCTCCCCGCTTGGTCCGCCGCCACGTCCCATAGCGTGCGGGCCAGGCCAACCCCGAGGCTGTCGTGGACAACCTCAATGACCGGATGCGATCGGTCCGCAATGGGGTGCGACCAGAATCTGTCAACCGTCAGATAGTGATCGTAGCGCTCCAACCTGAGAACAGGGTGGGGATTGGTGAGGAGGCGGGCATTCCGATGCGACCCGGCCCACTGGCGGAGCGGACGAGGTCCGCTCGGCCAGCCTGGGTTGCCGCCACAGCTGCCAGGAAGGCCGGGTCACACGCCGGTGCTGTGCAGCACCGGCAATTCGGATGAGTTCCATCAGAACCGACGAGTGGAAGGCCGAAACCTGGCACCCGTCAGATAGTGAAGGTAGCGCATCTTCGCCCCGGTACGGAACTCGGCTCGTCGAAGCTGGTTTCACGGCGGCCAGGCCCGCCATTGCGGCGCAGAGAATCGTCGGGCCGGTGTGCGGTCTGGGTCCGGACAAGTGGACGCGACTAGGTCAGACACATGCTCACCGACACCGGCATTGCGACAGGGTGCCCCTATGC
>CAZLJN010000367.1:0-1349 GCA_964559815.1 uncultured Propionibacteriaceae bacterium | reverse complement strand
GGCCGGTGGGGTGGCGAGGCAGCGCGATGAGGCGCCGACTCACTGCAGAAGCCCGCCGCGAAGAGATCGTCGCGATCGCGCATGAGCTGATCGTGACCGAGGGCGCCCGCTCGCTCAGTCTTCGCTCATTGGCGCGCAGGTGCGGCATGTCCGCTCCCGGGCTGATGCACCACTTTCCTGACATGAAGAGCCTGCTGGAGGCCGTCCTGATCGCCCGGGAGGAGCGGGACGTGGCGGCGATCACTGCGCTGGCCGGCCCGGACCCCACCACCTTGGACATGCTGGACGCGGCGGTGCGGCTCTACGCCGGCGAGGCCGACATCACGATGCGGTTCGACGCACTCGAAGCCGAGGCGTTGGACCCCGACCACCCCGCCCACGACTACTACGCCGGACGGGACCAGCGCACCCTGGATTCGCTGCGCCCGCTGATCGAACGTGACTACGAGGATCCCGATCGGGTCATCGCGATCGTCGGGGTGTTGTACGACGGGGTGCGGTCGCGCTGGGTGATGCACCCCGAACGCAGCGACCTGTGGGCCGACTGGGTGCTGGTGCGGGAGACGGTGGTCCCCACGCTCGTCCCCCGGGCGCGTCCGTAGTGAGTCTCAGGCGCTGAGCTTGACCACCGGCACCCCGAAGTGGGTGGCGCCGGCGTCGATCACGTAGCTGCCGCTGAGATCGACGTAGTTGCTGAAGTGCCCCTTGATCTGACGGTCAGCCGGGCAGCGGGTGGTATTCCACTGGGCGCTGGTCGAGAAGCAATAGCCGGTGACGGTGAACGCGGCCAAGCCCTTGATCCGATAGGTGGCGTTGCTGCCGGTGCCGGCGACCTCGTCGAAGATCGGTACCAGGACGGTCTTGTACTGCAGCGTCATCCAGTCGAAGTCCCTGCACGAGCCCGATCCGTCGTTGCCGGGGTCGCTCAGCACCCACGTCCCGGCCACCACGGTGGCCGAGCAGTTGATCCCTTGCAGCCAGCCGAAGCCGCCGGCGACCTCGTTGTGGGCCGGTGGGGTGCAGCTGTGCTCGATCATGTGGATGGTGGACTCGGTGGCGCTCAGGGGCGTGCCCTGGTCGTCCCACCCACCGGTGGCCTCATAGAAGGCGCACCAGGACAGGGCCAAGGGCAGCGTGGCGCCACCGGACGGCCAGCCCCACTCGGCCGTGGCGCGCGCCGTGAGGTTCGTGGTCGGGAGTCCGATGGCAGGCCCGAACCAGTTCTCGCGCGTGGTGGAGGTCTCGACCGTGACCGAGGACGGCCCCATCGTGCCGACGACGACCCCGGTGGCGTTTCCGTCGAGCTTGTTGGCCTTGGCGTACTTGGCGGCGACGTCCTTGCACTCGCC
>CAZLJN010000366.1:0-2462 GCA_964559815.1 uncultured Propionibacteriaceae bacterium | reverse complement strand
CGGCCGGCAGCGTCGCGAAGGTCGCCCAGGTCCGGCCGCCGTCACCCGACCAGTAGCCGGTGCCGGTGGCGCCGTTGCTCGAGTTGATGACGCCCGCCGTTGAGATGTAGTTCGCGTCGGACCAGGCCACATCGACCGAGTTGCCGTTGCTCCAGCCGTTGTAGGGCGTCAGGGTGGGCGTCTTCGTGAGGTCGGTGTGGACCCAGGTGCCGACGTCGCCCGAGGCGTTGAGCAGGAGGTATGGCGCTCCGGCGGGCGGCGTGGTGAGCCCGATGGTGCAGGTCTCCTCCAGGCCTTCCACCGCTCCGGCCCAGCTCGGAGTGGCAGAGGAAGCGTTGCGGGTCTCCAAGATGCCGCCGCCATGGACGTGCAGGATGTGGTCGCGGTTGGACGGATCGATCTCGACATCGTCGACCCAGCCGGAAGCGATTTCCCCTGGCATCGCCGCTTCGATCTCGCGCCAGGTCCTCCCGTCGTCGTCAGACAATTGCACGATCTGCTGGCCGCTGTAATTGCCCCAGGTGCCGCTCACGCCCAGCGCAATGCGCGTGGTCGAGCCGGTGCCGTAGACCGACACCCCGCCGTAGCCGGCATAGCTGTTGCTGGCGAGTTGGGTCCAGGTGCTGCCGTCGAACTTGTACAGACGAGCCGGTCCGCTGTCACCCGGACCTGCGCCCTTGGTGAAGAGCACGTAGAACACGCCGTCGGCCGCACGCACGATGTGCGGGATGTGGTAGCCGGACACCGGCGTCGAGACCGCGGCCCACGATGCGCCGCCGTTGGTGGACTTGTAGAGATTCGACGTCAGGCCCGCGACATTGACGTAGTCCGGGGCGATCGCGACGTAGAGCGTCTGCGTCGCGGTTCCGCTGCCCTTGGTGCCCGTGTCGAAGACCGCCAGCTCGACGCCCATGGCGTGGCCGCCCACGGCACTGATCTGGTCCGAGGTCATCTTGACCGACGACAGCGAACTCACCTGCGACCAGGTGCGACCCGAGTCGGTGCTCTTCCACAAGCCCGCCGTGCGCGAGCCGTAGAACAGCGTCGACGGCAGGTTGGGATCGAGCGCCAGGCGCTCGCCGATGCCCCGGCCGTTATTGTTGCCGCCGGCCGAGAACGGCAGGCTGACCGGGGTCCAGCTGTTGCCGCGGTTGCTGGAGATGTACAGCTTGGCGGTGGCGTCGGCCGAGTTGTACATGCCGGTGACCATGTACACGAGTTGGTCGTTGTTGGGGTCGAGCGCGATGCTTTCGACGCCGTGCTGGAAGCCCTCGGCCGCGCTGAAGCCGTCGGTGATGGAGATCCACGACATCGTGGCCTGGTTCCAGCGGTAGGCGCCGCCGACATCGGTGCGCGCATACAGCAGGTTGGCCGTGGTCGGATGGAACGTGAGGCCGGTGACGTAGCCACCGCCGCCGAACTTCACGCTGGCCCAGCTCCTGCCGTGGGTCACCGATGCGGGCGCGGATGCCGCACCTTCGCCCACGGCATTCGAAGCCGTGACCACGAAGTAGTAGGTGGTGCCGACGACGACCGTGTTGTCGGCCAGGCTGGTCGATGCGGTCGAGCCGATTAGCGTGCCCAGCACGCCTTGCGTCGTGGATCGGTAGACCTTGTATGTCGTGGCACCCGATACGGCGGCCCAGGAGACCGTCACCTGTGCTGCACCATCCGTTGCATTGACACTGGCCGGAGCTGCCGGCACGACGACCGGCACTGTCGGCGTCGCACCCGACGATTGCGCGGACGGCGCGCCTTCCCCGGCCGCGTTCACCGCGGTGATCTGGTAGTAGTAGGTGGTGCCGTTGATGCTCGTCGAGTCCGTGTAGCTCACGGTGCTGCTGGAACCGACCTTGGCTCCCTGCACGCCCTGGGTCGTGGAGCGGTACACGTTGTACGACGCCGCACCGGTGACCGCGCTCCAATTGATCGTGACCTCGTTATCGCCAGCCGTCACCGTCACGCCAGAGGGCGTTCCCGGCACTGCGACCGTTGGCGACGATGCAGCGTCACCGCCACCGCCGCCGCACCCCGCCAGCAGTGCGATGGCCAGGCCTGCGATCCATGCCCGGAAAAGGTTCCCGCGATGCCGTTCTGCAATGCGTTTGCTGTTGATCCGAAACACGTGCACCTCTTGGAGGGAATTGTTGTCGTGGCTTAGGCCACGCCGCAGCCTGCGTAAGCCCATGGGTTCGCGCCTGCGCGAACCAGCGCGAATTCCAACACAACGCGGGCCGAGCGGAGCAGCCGCATTCATTAGAAATTTCAAAGACGCAACATCGCAGAGTCGATCAACGACGAATCCACGACAATTTGATCGCAGACCGCTGCGGCGGTTGCTTTGCGCGAGGATTTCGGATCCGCCAAAAGCGCGCGCATCGAAACGCGTGGCCGCGTGAATGTCGGCACCACGGTCGATCAGGTCTTGCGCCATCGGCAATTGCCGTGCGGTGCTTGCCTAC
>CAZLJN010000365.1:0-2465 GCA_964559815.1 uncultured Propionibacteriaceae bacterium | reverse complement strand
CGTGGCGGAGCTCCGCCACGGAGTCCGGCGTAGCGAACTTGCCGAGAATGAGGCGGGCGGGATCGCCGGGGATGAGCCGCAGCATGCTGAAGGTGACGACGACGACCCCGACCAGAACGAAGACGATCTGACCGACTCGTTTGGTGAGGGCACGGACCAGGCCGCGATGACGTCCATGCCCGGCTGCCGGCCTGGACGCGCCCTCACCAGCGGTTGGCGCCGAGGAGTCCTCGGCGCCAACCACCATCGTGTCGTGCGAGCTCACTAGCTCTTGGTGGCCACGCGGAGCCACCCGGTCGGCTCGAAGGTCACCCACTGGCTGGTCTTGGTGTTCTTCGCGTTCACGAAGGCCCAGTCGACCAGCGGGATCAGCGGCATGTCCTTGGCGAACTGCTCGTTGATCTGCTGCATCAGCGCCGTCCGCTCCTCGCCGGTGGCCGAGATCGCCTTGGCGATCAGCGCATCCATCTCGGCCGACTTGTAGCCGGAGAACAGAGCGTTGGTGCCACCGTCGGACTGCACACCCTGGGCAAGCAGGATGTCGGCCCGATCGACGTAGTCGTACAGCCCGGAGCTGATGAAGTCGAAGCCGAAGTCGCTCTGCAGAGTGCCCATTTCGCCACCCTCAACGCGCTGAGCGGTGAAAGTGATCCCGATCTTGGCGAGATCTTCGGTCAGCAAGGCGGCGAGGTCCTCGGTGCTCTGCTGTCCGGGCATGAAGGAGAACTTCAGTTCGCAGCCGTTGGCGCACTTGGTGCCGACCAGCAGGGCCTTGGCCCCATCGACGTCCACCGCCGTGGGCAGCACCGGGTGCGACAGCTTCGAGGTGTTCGGCCAGAACTGGTACAGCGGCTTGGCCTGACCGGCCCAGATGACGTCGCTGATCTGCTGACGATCGATCACCATCGACACCGCCTGGCGGATCTTCGGGTCGGTGAGGATGCCCTTCTTGTCGTTGGGGATCAAGAAGTTGCCACCGAAGGCCGGAGTGACCGAACCTTCAACGTCACCGGTGAACTGGGTCAACGTGTTCGGCGGGATGTTCTCGGCCAGATCGATCGCTCCACCCTTGAGCTGGACGCCGCGGGTGTTGGAGTCCTGGATGTAGACGAACTTGATCTCCGGAACCGCCGGAACCGCGCCGGTCCAGTTCGGGTTGAGCACCAGGTCGGCATTGCCGTTGGTCGGGTCGAACGAGGCCAGCATGTAGGGGCCGGCCGAGATCGGCTTGACGTAGAACTTCTCGTCGCCGAGCTTGCTGGCCGGCATGATGGTGCCGATCTCAGGGTCGGCGAGCAACGACAGCACCGACTCCTGCGGATCGCGCAGCTTCAGCTCGACCGAGGATTCGCCGGTCTGCTTGGCACCGGCCCAATGGGCCACCATGCCTGCGTTCCAGGAGCCTTTGTCCTTGATGACCCAGTCGAGGGTGGCGGCGACGTCCTTGGCGGTCAACGCTGAACCGTCGGAGAACTTCAGGCCGCTGGCGATCTGGAAGGTGTAGGTGAGGCCGTCAGGGCTCACCTGCCAGGACGTGGCCAGGCCCGGATTGACTGCGGAGTAGTCCTGATTGAAGACGGTCAGGGTGCCGCCGATCAGGTTCAGGATCTGCAGCTGGGTCTGATCAACGGCCTTGTTCGGATCGAGGGTGCTGACAGAGGCACTCGTTCCAACGGTAAACACCTTCGGCGCTTCGCCGACGGCGCTGGGCGAACTGGCGGGCGCTTCGCCCGAACAGGCCGTGACCATCAGAAGGGATGCTCCGGCGACTGCAGCGAGCACTCGCTGCTGAGTCTTGGGGGCCAGCCAGGCGAAACGCTTGGCGGTAGTGGATGACTGCGGGCTCACTGCTCCGACCTCCTTACCGCGGAAAAGGCCGCGGCTCCTTCGAGTTATGCGGGAGGGTAGTGACGCAGAGACTAGCCATCCGGTCATCAGCTGTCAACTGAGTCAGAGACTTGTCCTCTGACAAGTTACCGCCTAACTTGGAGACAGCGCAAAAGAAGGAGGTAGGAGTGAGCGCACTCGGTGACGTGCATGCCCTGATCGGCTTCGCCAGCCGCGAGATCACCCCACCATTAGCCACCCGCTGGAAACTGTGGGGCGCCGCGACCGCACCGACTGCGGCAGGAGTCCACCGTCCCCTGACTGCCGCGGCAATGGCCATCTCCACCGACGACCAGCGCCTCGTGATCGTCAGCCTGGATGTCTGCGAGTGGGCCGATGCCGCCGACGAACTGACCGTCCGCGAGCAGATCGCCCACGCCTGCCGGCTATCGCCGGATCAGGTGCTGCTGCACTCCACCCACACCCACTCCGGCCAAGCCCCCTGCCTGCGCCAAGCCGATCTGGCCGGAGGCGAACACTTCGCCGAGCACCTCACCCTGATCAGCAATCGTGCCGCCGATGCAGCCCAGGCCGCGATGGCCGCCGCCCAACCAGCGACTCTCAGCTGGGGTGCCGGC
>CAZLJN010000364.1:0-2475 GCA_964559815.1 uncultured Propionibacteriaceae bacterium | reverse complement strand
GTGTGTGCCGGCGTCCTGGAGGCCGCGTGCGGCATCGCCACCCGCACGGCGGAGGTGGTGGCCGCCGCCCGCGCGGCCGCGCCGGCCATCGAGGTGCTGGCCACCCGCAAGCTGGTGCCGGGCACCAAGGAGCTGGCGGTGGAGGCGGTGCTGGCCGGTGGTGCGCTGCCGCATCGCCTGGGGCTGTCGGAGACGGTGCTGGTCTTCGAGCAGCACACCGTCTTCCTCGGCGGCATCGACGGACTGATCGCCCGGCTGCCACAGCTGACCACCCGGGCGGGAGGCAAGCCGGTGGTCGTGGAGGTCGGTGATGCCGACGACGCCGTGGCCCTGGCCCGAGCCGGAGTCGGCGGTCTGCAGTTCGACAAACTCGATCCCGCGGCGCTGGCGGCAGCGGTGGTGGCGGTGCGTCGGGTGGCCCCGCGACTGCGCCTGCTGGCGGCCGGCGGCATCACTGCGGCCAACGCGGCCGACTTCGCCGCCACCGGGGTGGATGGCCTGGTGACCTCGTGGATGTACGGCGGGCCGGGAGTGGATATCGGGGTGCGAATCACTGGCTGGGCGCCGGATCCGGGCGGGTTGCCTGGCTGAGCTAGCGTGGCAGGCACGGACGGAAGGTGATGATCTTTGAGGTGGCGGTGGATGCGAAGGTTGCTCATCGCCCTGCCTGTGGTGATGGCTGCGCTGATCGTCGCTGCCAGTGGAGCCGACGGGCAACTGGTCTGGCCGTGGAACCCCGATCTTGCTGATTTCGCCGTCTACTACCGCACCGGCGGACTGGTGCTGGCCGGGTCCGACATCTTCGACACTACCGGGCTGCCCTGGGTCTATCCGCCGTTCGCGGCGCTGCTCACGGTGCCGCTGGCGTTGCTGCCGTGGCCGGTGGTCACCGCCGGCTGGACGGTGCTGGGTGCGGTTGCCTTGCTGGCGGTGCTCTACCGGCTCGGACTCAATGGCTGGCACTTGAGTATGGCCGGGGTGCTGTCGGTGTTCTTCGTGGCTCCGGTGCATCAGACCTTCGCCTTCGGGCAGCTGGGGGTCCTGCTGGTGGCCGCAGTGGTGCTCGATTCGATGCCGGGGCCGCGGCTGTTGAAGCGTCGGCTGTTGCCCGAAGGCTGGCTGACCGGGGTGTCGACGGCGGTCAAGCTCACCCCGGCGGTGGTGGCCATGGCCAACTTCATCAGTGGACGGCGGCGTCCGGCCTGGGTGGCGTTCGGCACGTTCGTGCTGGCCAGCGTGATCGGGCTGGTGCTGTGGAGTGATTCGATCCACTACTGGGTGGGGCTGTTGCATGGCGACTCCGGCACCAATAGCGGCCTGGTCTACGGAGCCAACCAGTCGGTGTTGGCGATGGCGGTGCGGCTGAGCCGTCAGCCCACGATGAGCTGGATCTGGCTGGGTGTCCTGGTGCTGGCGATCGGGTTGTGGGCGGCGGCGTTGTGGCATCGCCTGGGGCGGCCGCGGCTGGCGCTGGTGCTGGCCGGGGTGAGTGGGCTGCTGGCCTCGCCGATCTCGTGGTCGCATCACTACGTGTGGGTGGTGCCGCTGGTGGTGGTGCTGTGGCAGGAGCGGACGCTGCCGCGGGTGTTGCGGTGGTTCGGTTTCGGCTACGGAGTGTGGATCGCGGCGGCGCCGTTCATGTCGGTGCCGATGGGCGGGGACAAGGAGTTCGGCTACAACTGGATGGAGTTGCTGGTCGATGACGCCGGCATCGTGGCCGGTGTGGTGTTCTTGAGTATCGCCTTGGTCACCGCTCAACTCACCCGGAATAGGCTGCGCGCTACAATAGTTGAGTCTGGTGAACTCAACTCTGTAAACCACCTTGTCACCAAGGAGTAAACGTGTCGATTGACACCGAGAAGCTGACCACCCGCAGTCGGGACGCGCTGTCGGCCGCGCTGCGCACCGCCCTGACCAAGGGCAACCCCAACGCCGAACCGGTGCACCTGTTGCACGCCCTGCTGCTGACCCCCGACAACACGGTCGCCCCGCTGCTGACCGCCGTCGGCGCCGATCCGGCGGTGGTGTCGGCGGCCGCCGAGGGTGCGATCACCAAGCTGCCCAGCGCGGTGGGTTCCTCGGTCACGCAGCCGCAACTCTCCGGCGCGATGGCGCGCGTCCTGGCCGATGCGCAGACCCGCGCCGTCCAGTTGGGTGACACCTTCGTCGCCACCGAGCACCTGCTGCTCGGGTTGTCGGCCGTCGAAGGTGAGGCCAAAAAGATCCTCACCGACCTCGGCGTCACCACCGCAGCGCTCACTGAGGCGTTCAATGCCGCCCGTGGTGACAAGCGGGTCACCTCCGCCGAGGACGAGGGCACCGAGTCGGCCCTCGACAAGTACTCCGTCGACCTCACCGCCAAAGCCCGCGACGGCAAGCTCGACCCGGTGATCGGACGTGACGCCGAGATTCGCCGGGTCGTCCAGGTGCTGGCCCGGCGCACCAAGAACAACCCGGTGCTGATCGGCGAGCCCG
>CAZLJN010000363.1:0-2499 GCA_964559815.1 uncultured Propionibacteriaceae bacterium | reverse complement strand
GTGCGTTTCTGCGCCGATGGGCAGATCGACCTGGTCGTGAGTACCGAGGATGAGCGCACCACCAGCGTGGCCACCGATCCGTCCGGGCAGATCTGGGTGACCAGCGCCGGCGGCCTGTGGCGTGCCGGCGAACCTGCCTGAGTTCCGCACCTCGACGTCATCACGAAGCGCCCGCCCGGAGAACCGGACGGGCGCTTCGCGGCCGCTGAGGCAGGCGCCCCGGGTTGAGGAATCCTGGCGGGGGCCGGGGCGTCAGCTCAGCGGTCCCACAGGCCTCCACCGAAGAGAAGCTCATCGGTGCGGCCCCACACCTGTTGGGCGTAGTCGATCCCTGCCTGAGTAGGACGGACGTCGCCGAGCACGCTCGGCCACGGATCGTCCCCGGTGCGGGTGGTCGGGTCGGGGGAGAAGTGATCGTTCGCCATCGCGGCCAAGGCGGCCTTGTCGTGCAGATCAGGAATGGTGATCGCCCCGGAGCCTTCCAACGCCGAGCGGTAGGCCAGCGCCCCCACCAGGGCCATCTGCACACCCTTGTAGACATCGAAGTAGGGCTGCTTGCCGGTGCGGATCGCCTGGGCGAACTCGTAGTTCATGAAGAAGTCGCCACCGCCATGGCCGGTGGCGCGAGCCTCGGCCCCGAACGCGGCGAACTCGGGCTCATACGACAGTTCGGTGGGCACGCCGGCCGGCTTCTCGAAGGGCTCACGACGCACCCGCAGGTGCTCTTCCAGGGGGCCGCGTCCGTTCTCCATCAGCCCACGGTTGCCGACGATGCGCACGTAGTTGCCGTGTCCGCGCAGGTCGTACTGCAGCAGCTTCACCAGGGCGCCGTTGTCCATCTGCAGCACGATCATGCTGGCGGTGTCGCAGCGGCGCACGGTGAGCGCCTTGTTCGCGTCCTGGGGATCGTGAGGAATCACGAAACCGGAGACCTTCACCGGGGTGGTGTCGGTGATGTACATCACCGGGGCCAGCGAATGCGAGCAGTAGTAGGTCACCGGGAGCCAGTTGCGCCAGTGGTCGGGCCCCATCGCGATCGAGTTGAACAGGTGGGCCGAGATCGGGTGGACGTACTCGCCTTCGCCGTAGCGGAAGTCCCCGATGGCACCCTCCTGGTAGAGCCGGCGCATCTCCTGGTTGTAGGCCATGAAGGGGTAGTTGTCGGCGAACATGTAGATCAGCCCCGACTCTTCGACGGCCTGCACCAGTGCGGCGCCTTGAGCGGGGGTGAAGCTGGCCGCGGTCTCACTCATCACGTGCTTGCCGGCGCGCAGCGCCTTGATGGCGAAGTCGGAGTGCTCATGGAAGTAGTTGGCCAGCACCACGGCGTCCATGTCGTGGGTGAGGAACTCGTCGAAGTCGGTGTAGGTGGCGACCTGGTGTTTGGCGCCGAACTCGACCAGGCGCTCCTCCCAGGTGTCACACAGCGCCACCAGTTCCATGCCGACCACGGGGGTGGTCTGCTGGATGAACGTCTGGCCGCGGCCGAGGCCGACGACGCCGACGCGGATGGGTGCGGATTGGACCATGTCAGGGCTCCTGAATCGTTGGTTGCGGTGATGGGGCGACGTCGGTGACGCCGAGGGCGGTGAGGATGGCCTCGGACAGCAGTTCGAGGCTGCCGGCGCCGACCGGGGTCTGGGCGACGGTGTAGCTGGGATGGGCGTAGGCGGACCGGGGCGGCAGGTAGAACGCGCCGCCGCCGTTGGTGAGGTTGGCGATGATCACCGGACGCGGGGCCAGGGCCGCGCGCATGGTGTGCGCCAGCCAGGAGTAGGCCTCACCGGGGTGGGCGATCAGGACGGCGTTGCCGATTTCCCAGATCCACACCGAGTAGGGCACCTCGCTGTCGCTACCGGCGTTGAGGCGGACCAGTTCGGCGCGGGCCTGCCGCTCGGCACGAACGTGGGCGGGCAGCTCGTCGGGCAGGGTGATCGGCTCGGTCTTGCGGGGGAGGGTGAGGCTGAGTTGCTGGGTGTGTAGGTGACTGGTGGCAGCCACGGGTAGTTCGTCCCACACGCCGAGGGGTGCGCCCGATTCGACCACGCTGGTCGGCGCGAGCCGGTGCCCGGGAGCGGGCATGAGCTCCAGGGTGGCCAGGACGGCATGGCCCAAGGCGCGTCCGGCGCGATCGGCGTCGTCCGGGTCGCTGCGGTATTGCCGGGCCGGGGCGAGTTCGCCAGACGCGCCTTGGAGGAAGACGGTGATGGCCTGGGGGTGTTCGGTGGCGATGAGTTCGCGCATGGCCCCGACGTAGTCCGGCGAGATGAGTCGGTTGGCCCAGCCCAGCACGGTGGGATGACAGGCGTAGGACACGATCACGCCGATCACCGACCCGTCGGCGTCGGTGACGCGGCCGACTCCGACGCTGTCATCAGCGGGGACGGACGGCTCGTAGCCGACCACGGCGCGACCATCGCGCAGTTCGTCTCGATAGGACGCCAGGGTGCAGCGGCCGGTACCCCAGCTGAGAGTCGCGGGTTGCGCGGCGGCGAAGGC
>CAZLJN010000362.1:0-2499 GCA_964559815.1 uncultured Propionibacteriaceae bacterium | reverse complement strand
CCTTCTCCCCGGCCAAGATGTGGATCGGCGGCCTGGACGCGCTGCGTAAGCCGTTCCTGCATCTGCACACCCAAGTCAATGTCGACCTTCCCTGGGCGAGCATCGACATGGACTTCATGAACCTCAATCAGGCCGCTCACGGCGACCGTGAATTCGCCTTCATTGCCACCCGACTAGGGGTTGCGCGCAAGACGGTGGCCGGCCACGTCAGTGATCCGCGAGTGCTGGATCGGGTCGGCACCTGGGCGCGGGCCGCGCTGGCACGGGCTGAACTGGCCACCTTGAAACTGGTGCGCTTCGGTGACAACATGCGCAACGTCGCGGTCACCGAGGGCGACAAGGTCGAAGCCGAACGGCGCTTCGGGGTCTCGGTGAACACCTACGGCGTCAACGATCTGGTGGCCGTGGTCGACCAGGTCGGCGAGGACGAGATCAGTGCGCTGGTCGGCGAATACCTCGACAGCTACCAGGTCGCTCCCGAACTGCTGCCCGGCGCCGAGCGGCACGACTCGCTGCGCTATGGCGCCCGGATCGAGGCCGCGCTGCGGCACTTCGTCGTGGACGGCGGCTACGGCGCCTTCACCACCAACTTCGAAGATCTCGGCGGGCTGCGTCAGCTGCCGGGTCTGGCGGTGCAGCGGCTGATGGCCGAGGGCATCGGCTTCGCCGGCGAGGGCGACTGGAAGACCGCGGTGCTGGGTCGGGTGCTGAAGACGATGGCGGACGGGCTCCCCGGCGGCACCTCGTTCATGGAGGACTACACCTACCACCTGGAGCCGGGCAACGAACTGATCCTGGGTGCGCACATGCTCGAAGTGTGCCCCTCGATCGCCGTGGCCACTCCCAAGCTGGAGATCCATCCGCTGGGGATCGGTGGACGCGAAGACCCCGTCCGTCTGGTCTTCGACGCCGCCCCCGGTGAGGCCGTGACCTTGGGCATGTGTGACCTGGGTGATCGGTTCCGCCTGGTGGCCAACGAGATCACCGTGGTGCCGGCGCTGGCTGAGATGCCCAAGCTGCCGGTGGCTCGCGCCGTGTGGGCCCCGAAGCCGGACTTCACCACCTCGGTCGAGTGCTGGCTGACCGCCGGCGGACCGCACCACACGGTGCTCTCGACTGCGCTGAACGCAGCGCACCTCACAGACCTGGCCGAGATGCTCGGGACCGAATTGGCCCTGATCGGTACGGGAACGACCACCGCCCAGTTCGGCAAGGAACTGCGGTGGAACAACGCCTATCACCGGTTGGCTCTGGGCTTCTAGGGCTGACTTCCGAACAACTGAATACCGCCAATATTGGGGGCTTCCCGAGATTGGCAACCACTCAAACAGATTTCCCAACGTGGGGAAATCGAGAAAGAGAGCAGCAATGCGCAAACTGGTTGCAATTGCAGCCGCCGGGGCCCTGGCCCTCACGCTCACCGCGTGTGGTCAGTCCACTGGTGGCAGCACCGCGCCGTCTGGTGGCGCCGGTGCGAAGGGCACCATTGGTGTCGCCATGCCGACCAAGACCTCGGAGCGCTGGATCAAGGACGGCGAATTCCTGAAGAAGACCCTCGAGGACGCCGGCTACACCGTCGATCTGCAGTACGCCAACGACGAGATTCCCACTCAGGTGACCCAGGTCTCCAACATGGTCACCAAGAAGGAGCAGGCTCTGGTCATCGCCGCCATCGACGGCGTGGCGCTGAAGGGTGCCCTGGCCGATGCGAAGGCCTCCAACATCCCGGTGATCGCCTACGACCGTCTGCTGCGGGAAACCGACGCGGTCAGCTACTACGCCACCTTCGACAACTTCAAGGTCGGTGTGCAGCAGGGCACCTCGCTGCTGGCAGGCCTGGAGGCCTCCGGTGTGAAGTCCCCGTGGAACATCGAACTGTTCGCCGGCTCCGCTGACGACAACAACTCGAAGTTCTTCTTCAACGGCGCCATGAGCGTGCTGCAGCCGAAGATCGACGATGGCACCCTGAAGGTCGTCTCCGGTGAGACCGACTTCAACAAGGTGACCACCCTGCGTTGGGACGCCGGTGTGGCGAAGAAGCGCATGGAGAACCTGCTCACCAAGTCGTACTCCGACAAGGACGTCAACGGCGTCCTGGCCCCGTACGACGGCATCTCCCGTGGCATCATCGCGGCTCTGAAGGCCAGCGGTTACGGATCTGGCGGCAAGGCCATGCCGATCGTCACCGGCCAGGATGCCGAGCTGGAGAGCGTGAAGATGATCCTGTCGGGCGAGCAGTACTCGACCATCTTCAAGGACACCCGTGAGCTGGCGAAGTCGACCGCGAACATGGTGCAAGAGGTGCTGGGTGGCAAGACCGTCACGGTCAACGACACCAAGACCTACGACAACGGTGTGAAGGTCGTCCCGACCCTTCTGCTGGAGCCGGTCTCCTTGGATAAGAGCAACGTCAAGGAAGTTCTGGTCAAGGCCGGTTACTACACCGAGGCCCAGATCACCGGCTAGTCAGCGGTGACTCAGCTGGGGGTGGGGCCCACC
>CAZLJN010000361.1:0-2505 GCA_964559815.1 uncultured Propionibacteriaceae bacterium | reverse complement strand
GATACGCGGCGGCTGCTGGCGATCAGCTACGGCCCGTGGGATGCGCTGCATGACCTGGGCGAGGAGCTGGCGGTGCCGGCACTGATCGACCTGGCCGACACCATGCGCCTGGCTGGCCTGGAAGGCGCCCAGGTGTTCGACACGCTGCAGGCGCAGTCATCCGCGCTGCGTCACGCCATGTTGACCGAGGAACGCACCCGCGCGAATCGGGTCTCTGAACGCGCCGTCGTCCCGGGTGTGTTCATGGGGCTGATCTTCGCCGCCACGATCATCATCCCCGGCATCATGCGCATGCTGGCCAGCTAAAGACTCCAACAACACCCCTGGAAGAGGAGAACGAAATGATCGGATACTTGGAAACGATGGCCCAGTGGGCGGCGGCGCGGTTCTTGCGCCTGCGTGAGGAACGCGGGGCAACCACGGTCGAGCTGGTGCTGTGGATCGTCGCTCTGGCCGGGATCATCATCGGGCTGGTGGCAGTGCTCAAGACCTACCTCGATGGCAAGCTCGGCCAGCTGAGCTGACGGGCTATGAGATTCGGCGACGAGCGGGGATCGGTCTCGGTCCAGATGGTGCTGGCTTGGCCGCTGCTGATGCTGGTGCTGTGGGGCGGCATGGGTGCGGCGATGTTCGCCTATGGGCGGACGACGGCGCTGGCGGCGGCTCAGTCTGGCGCGGCCGCGTACGCCGCCGAGAACGGCACTGCGACCGATTGCGAGCTGGCCGCGCTGGATCTGGCGCGCCGGGCTGGTGATGCGCTCAGCGATCCCCAGGTGCAGTGCTCACGTGCGGGTGGCTACGTGACCGTGACGGTGTCAGGGCATGTGCTCAGCTTGGTGCCTGGGTGGCAGCCGAGCGTGACGCAGACCGCCCAAGCGCCGGTGGAGCAGGTGACCTGATGCAGTGGCGAAATGAGCGGGGATCGGTGGCGGTAGAGCTGGTGCTGTGGGCACCGGCGTTCGCCATGTTCTTGGTCTTCATCATCTTTGGGGGCCGGGTCGCGTTCAGCCACCAGGTGGTGAACTCGGTGGCCGCGGATGCCGCTCGGGCAGCATCAATCTCGCGCACCGAGGCGATGGCCAAGACCGCGGCGTCGCAGGTTGCGCGTACCGGCCTCACTGGCCAGGTCAGCTGCGTCTCCACTGGAGTAGTAGTGAACACCTCCGGCTTCCGGCTGCCCGTTGGAACGCCGGCGACGGTGACAGTCACGGTGAGCTGTGACGTGAAGGCCGCAGATCTCGGCATGCCGTTCATCGAGTCGATCCGTGTGGAGTCGACGATGTCGAGCCCGATCGACACATACCGGACAAGGCGGTGAACCCGATGAGGTCGAAGCTGAGGGATGAGCGGGGCGCTGCGGTCACGGTGTGGACGGTCCTGATGGTCACCGTGGTGATGCTGATGGTGGGTATCGCGGTTGATCTGTCGGGCCAGGTGGTCGCCAAGCGGCAGGCCGGCGACGTGGCAGCGCAGGCGGCTCGCGTCGGCGCCGAGCAGATCGACCAGGCCGCCTATCTGTCGACGGGCCTGGAGGTGGGCACGGCGAAAGCGAAAGCGGCCGCGGCGGCGTATGTGCAGGCCAGCGGCATGCAGTCGGTGGTGCGGATCGAGGGCGGCTCGGAGCTGGTGGTCGATGTCACCGCCACCTACCGGCCCATCTTCCTCTCCGCGTTCGGAGTGAGCGCACTTGATGTGACCGGTAGTGCCCGCACCAGAGTGGTGCGCGTCCAGAACGGAGTGGAGCGATGAGAATCTTGCGCGGGTTGGCGGCCGTGGTGGCCCTGCTGGCGATCGTTGCCGGAATGCCGGCACTCCTGGTCCTGGTCGCCCCGATCGGCCTACCCACGATCGAGTGGTCGCTGCCAGGCCTGACCGCGGCCCTGCTGTCGCCAGACGACGGCCGGTTGATGCTCACCGTGTTCAAGCTCGTGGGCGTGGTGGCGTGGGCGGTTTTGACCATCGCCATCGTGATCGAGGTTGTGGCGGTGTTGAGGGGTCGGCCGGCACCCGCTCTGCGCGGCCTGGCTATGCCGCAGCGCCTGGCGCAGCGGCTCGTTTCGTCGGCAGCCATCCTCATGTTGACCGCCGGCGGGACCGTGGGTGCAGCGGTGACGGCCGTCGCCGATGGCAGCACCGCCACAGCGGCGCCGACCGCGCCCACCGCGACGAGCCAGCCTGCCGTCGCGCATCAGGCACCGAAGGCCAAGACCGTGGTGGTTCATCGCGGTGACACGCTCAGCGGCATCGCGCTGCGGGAGACCGGCCACGCCGACCGCTACAAGGCGCTGTTCGCGGCCAGCCGCCACACCGCACAGCCTGGCGGCCGTCATCTCACCGATCCCGATCTGATCCTGCCGGGGTGGCGGATCACCATTCCGACCGCCGCGTCGCCGCAGCACCACCAGGACTCGAAGCACGACCAGACACCGCAGCAGCATTCAGCGCCGGCGCCGGCGCCCACGCAGCAATCGGCGCCGACCCAGGAAGCGGCGCCGACCCAGGAAG
>CAZLJN010000360.1:0-2512 GCA_964559815.1 uncultured Propionibacteriaceae bacterium | reverse complement strand
GCGGCCACAGACATCGCTTTCGCCCTGGCCGTTCTCGCGGTGATCGGCTCGAGCCTCCCCGCCGCGCTGCGCACCTTCCTGCTCACCCTTGCCGTGGCCGACGACCTGATCGCGATCACCATCATCGCGATCTTCTACGCCCATGACGTGCAACTGCTGTTCTTCGGCGGCGCACTGGTCGCCGTCGCGGTGTTCGGGCTGCTCGCCTATCGCGGCCAAGGCTTCTTCCTGCGCCAGCCGTGGGCCAGTTGGCTGCTGCTGCCCGTGGGCCTGATCGCTTGGGCGCTGACCTACGCCTCCGGGATCCACGCCACCGTAGCCGGCGTGCTACTCGGATTCGCCGTGCCGACCCGGCCGCCGCGCGGCAGCGAACTGCCTCGTAGCCTGTCCGACGAACTGGAGCACCGGCTGCGTCCGTTCTCGGCGAGCATTGCCGTTCCGGTGTTCGCCTTCTTCTCCGCCGGCGTCACCCTGGGCGGCTGGGACGCCTTCGTGGCCGCGATCACCAGCCCGATCGGGATCGGGGTGATCGCCGGCCTGGTGGTGGGCAAGGCGGTGGGGATCAGCGGAGCCACCTGGCTGGTCACTCGGCTGCGACACGCAAGCCTCGACCCCGATCTGGCATGGATCGACGTGATCGGAATGGCCATCCTGGGCGGCATCGGATTCACGGTTTCGCTGTTGGTCTCCGAGCTCAGCTTCGGCCAGGGCAGCGCCACCGATGACATCGGCAAGGTGTCGGTACTGACCGCCTCCCTGATCGCCGCCGGCCTGGCCTCCATCGTGCTGGGGCTACGGAATCGCCACTATCGCGAGGTGGCCGCGGCCGAAGAACTCGACAGTGACGCCGACGGGATGCCGGACAAGTTCGATCACTGAGGCGGAGCGCACTCAGACCGAGCGGGTCACCACCGCATCACACAAGGTCGCCAGCGCTTCCTTGGCCGGCCCATCGGGCAACGGCGCCAGGTGAGCTCGGGCGACCTCGGCACGCTGGTGGACGACCGCACGGGCCTCCTCCATCGCCGGATGCGCCCGCAGCAGCCCCAGCGCCTCGGCCAGAGCCTCGTCGCTGCTCAAGTCGGCATCCAGCAGCTCGCGCAGCCGCGCGTCGGCCGGATCGGTCGATGCCCGCACCAGCAGGGTGGGCAGAGTGGGCACGCCGGCGCGCAGGTCGGTTCCTGGGGTCTTGCCCGAGGAATCGGAGGCGATGTCGATGATGTCGTCGCTCAACTGGAACACGACCCCGATCTCCTCGCCATAGGCGGCCAGCGCGGCCCGCGCCTGGTCGTCCAGGCCGGCGACCATGCCGCCGAACACTGTGGATGCCGCAATCAGCGAACCGGTCTTGTCGGCCAACACTCGCAGGTAATGCTCGAGCTTGTCGTCCTCAGGCCCGGGGCCTTCGGTCTCGGCGATCTGCCCCTGCACCAACCGGGCGAAGGTCTGCGCCTGCAGGGCGACGTAATCGGTGCCCAGCGTGGCCACGATGGTCGAGGCGCGGGAGAACAGGAAGTCGCCCACCAGGATCGCGACCAGGTTGTTCCAGCGCGCGTTCGCACTCGGCGCTCCGCGCCGCACCTCGGCCTCGTCCATGACGTCGTCGTGGTAGAGGCTGGCCACGTGGGTCAACTCCATCACCAACGCCGCCCGAATGATCTCGTCGTCGTCGGCCTGGCCCAGCATCGCCGCCAACACCACCAGCAACGGGCGGAACCGCTTCCCGCCGGCGCTGATGATGTGCTGGGCGGCCTCGGTGACGAAAGCCGTGTCGGCCACAGCCGCCGCGGCCAACCGCTCCTCGATCTGCTCCAGCAGCGCGGTCACCCGCTCGATCAGAGCCGGATCCACATCGCCGACCAGGTCGGAGGTCCGATTCGCGCTCACGGACGACAGCATATCCTCAGCGGAGGAAGATGCTGGCGCCGGTCATCAAGTCCAGCACCGGGCCCGGGAACAGGCCGAGGTACACCGAAGCCAACGCGCCGACCGCGATCGGGATGGTCGTGACCAGGCTGCCCTTGGCGACGCTGACGCCTTCGACCGGAGCCGAGAAGAACATCGCCACGATCACCTTCAGGTAGACCCAGGCAGCCACCAGGCTGGCCAGCACGCCGGCGACGACGAGCCACGAGTAGCCACCCACCCAGGCCGCGGCGAATACGCCCCACTTACCGATGAAGCCACCGGTCAGCGGAATCCCCGCGAAGCTCAGCATGATGATCGCGAACGCCCCGGCCAGGATCGGGTTGGACCGTCCCAGGCCCGACCAGCTGGCCACATCGTTGGCCTCGCCGGCGGCATTGCGCACCAGGGTCACCATGGCGAACGCTGCCACCGTGGCGAAGCCGTAGGCGAGCAGGTAGTACAGGATCGCCGCCATGCTGGAGGCGTTGTCGGTGGACACGATGGCGCCCACGACCGCCACCAGGACGAAGCCCGCGTGCGACACCGAGCTGTAGGCCAGCAGGCGCTTGATGTCGGTCTGGGTCAAAGCGAGCACAACACCGAC
>CAZLJN010000359.1:0-2517 GCA_964559815.1 uncultured Propionibacteriaceae bacterium | reverse complement strand
CGGGCAGGTCGAGCAGCTGGGTGGTCTGGTACCAGATCTCGGTCTCGATCGTCCCCCAGCCGGCGCCGCCGAGGATCAGCACCACGGCGAAGGCCGAAGCGCAGAACAGAAAGGTCAACGCCGCCGCAGACGCGATCGCTGGCGCCAGGGCCGGCAGGGTCACCGTCCACCACACGCGGGCGCGGGAGGCGCCCAGGCTGCGGGCGGCCTCGCTCACTCGTCGATCCAGCCGCGACCACAGCACCCCGACGGTGCGCACCACCACCGAGTAGTTGAAGAAGACCAATGCGGCGACCACGGCCGGGAACGACTCGCTCAGCCCCAGGAAACCCAGCGGACCGGACTGCGTCAGCAGCGAGCGGAAGGCGACGCCGACCACCACCGACGGCAGCACGAACGGCACCGCGACCAGGGCTCGCAGCGCCGCCCGTCCGGGAAAACGGGTGCGGTAGAGGATGTAGGCCCCCGGCACTCCGAGCACGACCGCCACCACGGTGGCCACGGCGGCCTGAGCGAGCGTCTGGCCGACGATCCGCCAGGTGCGGGGAGCGGCCAGCACCTCACTGACCCCCGCCAGGCTGAACCCGTGGGCGTCGACGAAGCCACGGGCCACCAGCGCCGCCACCGGCCAGGCGAAGAAGACCGCCAGAAATACGGCCGGCACCACCGCGACCGCTGCCCACACCCAGTGACGGGGTCGTGACGTCCGGAACCGTCCCCGGTGTCCCGGGGACGGGCGGAGGACGGTTCCTGGCGCGGTCACGAGGATCGATCAGCCGACGACGGCGGCCGTCCAGGCCTTGATCCATGCGTCGCGCTTGGCGCTGATCTGCGCGGCGGGCAGAGTGAACGGAGCATCGACCTTGGCGGCCTTCGCGGCCCAGTCGGCCGGCAGCTTCACTGCGGAGTCGACCGGGTACATGTACATCTGCTCGGGGATCTGGGCCTGGACGTCATGGCTCAGCATGAAGTCGACGAACTTGCGTGCGCCCACCTCGTTCTGGGCGCCGGCGATCACCCCGGCGTACTCGATCTGACGGAAGCAGGTCTGGTTGAGGTTCTCGGTCTTGGGCTCGTAGGCCGGTGATGACGAGTACGACAGCACCAGCGGACGCGAGCCCTTGCCTGAGGACCCGGAGAACTCCACCGTGTAGGCCTCGGTCCAGCCCTTCACCACCTTGACGCCGTTGGCTTTGAGCGCCGTCCAGTAGTCGAGGTAGCCGGGTTCGCCCTTGGCGGCGATGGTGGTCATCAGGAAGGCGAGCCCCGGCGATGAGGTGGCCGGGCTGGCGACCACCAGCAGGTCCTTGTATTCGGGCTTGAGCAGGTCGTCCAGGGTCTGCGGGACGGCCAGCTTCTTGCCGGCGAACCAGGTGGTGTCGGCGTTGATGCAGACATCGCCGTAGTCGATCGGGGTGAGCTGGCCGGCGGTGTCGGCGGTGAAGGCCGACGCCGAGGCGGGCAAGGCCGCGCTGGCGTACGGGCTCAGCACACCGGCGTCGATCGCCCGCGCCGCAAAGGTGTTGTCGATGCCGTAGACCACATCGCCGAGCGGGGAGTCCTTGGTCAGCACCAGCTGGTTCACCACCGTGCCGGCATCACCGGGAGCGACGAACTTCACCTCATAACCGGTCTCGGCCTTGAATGCGGCGATGGTGGCCTTGTCGAGGTTGAACGAGTCGTGGGTGATCACCGTCAGGGTCTTCGACTCGGTGGGTGCTTTCACACTCCCGCTCGGGCTGGACGTCGGCGCGCTGGTGCAACCGACCAGGACGGCGGAGGCCGCCACCACCGCGAGCGCGGCAGTAGTAATGGAACGACTCTTGGCAAACATGCATCCTCCAAATAGCTCGGAGGGCCCGGGTGCCCCCGGGGAGAAAATTCCCGACTCCCTACGCCGGTGCTAGCCGGATCAGGTTCGAGGGTCTGCGGTGGCCCGCACTCTCAGCGCCTTCGCGCTCCCCTGTCTGAGACCGGAGATTACCACCGCGAGCCCCGGGCGAGCCTCGTGACTGCTGGGCGCCATGCCACCTGTTGGCGGTTATGCCGAGCCCGGAAACCGCCTGGTGGGGCCCCTGCCACCTCGTGGTGGTTATGAGGCCCGCAGCGATGCCCAGAACCACCAGAATGTGGCACCGACTCGCGACGATGGATGACAGGCAGCTGACAACAACCACGAAGTGGCAGGCAACCGAACTAAGGCGGCACACACCCTCCAATCCGGCCTCGGTTATGCCAGGCTTTCCCCATGGCTGCCTCAACTGATCCGATCGCCGAGATCACCGCTGGTTACACCTTCACCACTCCGTCCATCGACCTGGGTGTGCTGATCGCCGACGGCGCTCCCGTCCCGGCGACCCGCATCCGGCTGTCGCTGTCGATGCTGAACCGGCACGGCCTGGTCGCCGGCGCCACCGGCACCGGCAAGACCCGCACCCTGCAGTTGATGGCCGAGCAGATCTCGCGCGCCGGGGTGTCGGTGTTCGCCGCCGATATCAAGGGCGACCTGTCGGGCAT
>CAZLJN010000358.1:0-2519 GCA_964559815.1 uncultured Propionibacteriaceae bacterium | reverse complement strand
GGCTGACCGTCATCGGAACGATCCCGGCCAGGCTAGGCAGGGCCGGGGTGGGAATGGTGGCCGGGATCGTTCCGATGACGGTCAGCCCGAGGGTACCCACGGGCGTCCAGGCGATCAGAGCGGCCGTGATCAGCATTACCAGCAGCGGTCCGGGCCAGGTGGGCAGCCACGCCCGCAGCATGAACAGCACCGCCGCCACCGACAGCCCCAGGATCAGCGTGGGCAGATGCACGGCCCCCAGCTGGCCGACCAGCGACAGAGTCTCCTGCCAGGGGCTGTCGCCGGTGATGGTGAGGTGGGTGAGCCGTCCGTACTGGCTGACCACCATCAGCACCCCGATGCCGGCCAGATAGCCCACCAACACCGGCTTGGACAGCAGCCGAGCCACGAAACCGAGCCGCACCACTCGTCCCAGCACCAGCACCAAGCCCACCGTCACCGCGATCAGCGCGGCGGCCGAGGCGCGCTGATCGCCGCTCACCTGTCCGGCGACCGCGCCGATGGCGGCGGCCGACATCAGGGCCGTGGTGGCTTCGGGGCCGACCGACAGTTGCCGCGACGACCCCAACACCGCATAGATCACCATCGGCGCCAGTACCGCCCACAGCCCGGCGACCGGCGGCAGCCCGATGATCTCGGCGTAGGCCATCACCTGGGGCACCAGGTAGGCCGCCACCGTGACCCCGGCGAGCACATCTCCGCGCAGCCAGGAGCGTTGATAGGAACTCAACACGGCCAGTCCCGGCGCCCAGCGCCGCCAGCCGTTCACCTCGGCCTCGCCCATGCGATCACGCTAATGGGCAAATCGGACGCAACCTTCATTTCCGGCCACAATCCCTGGTAGACCGTGGCCATGAGCGAAACCGTTGCGGTCGCCGGGGCGTCGGGCTACCTGGGTCGGCACGTCGTGGCCGCCCTGGCCGCCAGCGGCTACCAGGTGCGGGCATTGGTACGTTCCCAGACCGCCGCTGAGGCGCCGGGCGCATTCGGGGCACCGGCCCTGGCCGGGCTGGTGCACCAGTGGCGCCAGATCGACTACGACCGTCCGAACAGCCTCGAGGGCGTCTTCGACGGCGTGGATCGTGTGGTGTCTGCCTTGGGAGTGACCCGCCAGAAGGCGAGCCCGTGGCAGATCGACTTCCTCGGCAATCTGCGGCTGCTGGAACACGCCGAGGCCGCGCAGGTGGCGTCGTTCTGCTACGTCAATGTGATTCACTCCGACGCCGGCACCTCGCTGACCACCCGCTCGAAGCACGCCTTCAGCCAGGTACTGCGCCGCAGCCCGGTCGCCGGTCAGATCGTGAACCCTTCCGGCTACTTCTCCGACATGACCGACTTCTGGCTGATGGCTCGAAAGGGCATCGGGTTCGTCGTGGGCGACGGGCAGGCCCGGCTCAACCCGATCCACGGCGCCGATCTGGCCGAGTTCATCGTGAGCAAGATCGGCGGCCCGGCCGGGAGTTGGGACGTGGGCGGGCCTGAGGTGTTCAGCTACCGGTCACTGCAGCAGATGATGTTCCGGCTGGCCGGACGTCGCGAGCGCATCGTGCGCATCGGGCCGGGCACCAGTCGAGTGCTGATCGGCATCGCCGATCACAGCTCTCCGCAGGCCAGCAACCTGGCGCGATTCTTCGTCGAAGGCCTCCAGATCGATGCCGTGGGGACCCGCGTCGGAACCCATCGGCTGGCCGACTTCCTGCGCGAGCAGTAGCCGTCGTGTCGGCGTGAAAAGGCCGCGAGCTTCCTCGGCGATCAGCCGATCACCTGAAGCGGCAGCAACGAACGCCCCGTCGGGCCGATCTGGATCTCGGTGCCCTGGGCGGGGCACACGCCACAGTTGTAGCAACCGGCCCAGCGGCAGTCGGGCACGTCGGACTCGGCCAGGGCGTCCTCGTAGTCCTGCCACAACCACTCGCGGTCGAGGCCGGCATCCAGGTGATCCCACGGCAGCACTTCGCGATGGCGCCGCTCCCGGGTCGTGTACCAGGCCAGGTCGACGCCGAACGGCGCCAGTTCGCGTTCGGCGGCCGCAGCCCAGCGGTCGTAGGAGAAGTGCTCGCTCCAGCCGTCCAGTTTGCCGCCGTCACGCCACACGGCCTCGATCACCGAGCCGAGTCGCCGGTCGCCACGGCTGAGCAGCCCCTCGATCTGGCCGGGCTTGCCGTCGTGGTAGCGGACGGTGATGAACCGCCCGTAGCGCCGATCGGAGCGCACCTTGTCCTTCAGCGCCCGCAGTCGGCGGTCGATGGTCTCCACATCGGCCTGCGCAGCCCATTGGAACGGGGTGTGCGCCTTGGGAACGAAGCCGCCGATCGAGATGGTGCAGCGAATGTCGCGGGTGCCGGCGGCCTGCCGTCCGGTCTCGATCACCCGGAAGGCCATGTCGGCGATCGCCAGGACGTCCTCATCGGTCTCGGTGGGCAGCCCGCACATGAAGTAGAGCTTCACCTGCCGCCACCCCCGACCGAACGCCGCGGCGACGGTGCCGATCAGATCGTCTTCGCTGACCTGCTTGTTGA
>CAZLJN010000357.1:0-2531 GCA_964559815.1 uncultured Propionibacteriaceae bacterium | reverse complement strand
ATCGCCGAGCACCGCCGCATCGATGAAGTCAGCGATCGGTTCGGGGTTGTAGGCGGCGTGCCCACCGGCGATCACCAGCGGTTCGTCGGTGCCGCGATCGGCGGCATGCAGCGCGATCCCGGCCAAGTCGAGGGCCTCCAACAGGTTGGTGTAGCCCAACTCGGTGGAGAAGCTCACTCCGAGCACGTCGAAGGCAGCCACCGGCAGGTGGTTCTCCCAGGTGAATTGCGGCACGGAGGCGGCGCGCATCAGCGCGGCCAGATCCGGCCAGATGCTGAAGCTGCGCTCGGCCAACAGCCAGTCGCGCTCATTGAGCAGTTCGTACAGGATCGCCAAACCCTGATTGGGCTGGCCGACCTCATAGGTGTCGGGGTACATCAGCACCCATCGCACCTCGGCGTCGTCGAAGGGCTTGCTGACCGAGTTCACCTCACCTCCGATGTATTGCACCGGTTTGGCCACCTGGGTCAGCAGTGGCTCCAGACGGGGATACAGCGAGGCGATGGTCATAGCCGGACAAGCGTAAGTCACGCTCTCCACGGTGGCGAACTCGGCACCTGGCACGAATTGCGCACTCGATGCCCCCGGCGGCCCCAACTGGGCGGCTGATCGTAATCTGGCGCGCAATTCGTGCCGCGCCGCCGGCCTAGTCCGCGAGCTCCTGCGGACCGGAGGTGTCCACCACCAGATCGGCATGTGCTTCTGGATGGCAGTTCGACAGGTACAGCAGCTGGCCCTGGTAGTGGCGCTCGTTGACCGGGTCGTTCAGGTCGGGGCTGCCGCCGTCACGTTCGGCCAGGCGCCGGAAACCTTCATCGAAGGGGACGTCGAGCCACACCGAGAAGTCCCACAGCCGCTTTCCCGTATCCGGGCACCACGCCTTGCGATGCATGAACAGCCCGTCCACGATCACCACCGCATCGTCGGGAGCCACCCGCCACGGCGAGCAGACTTCGCATTCCTGGCTGACGTCGTAGGCGGCGGTGCGATAGCGGCCCGACCCGTCCTGCGACAACGGTTCGAGGACCTCGTCGGTGAACTTGTCGTAGTCGTAGCTGTCCTCGAAATACCCCTTGCCGGAGTAGCGGCCCTGGGCGTAGCGAATCGACTGTGGATTGAGGTAGTTGTCCAGGGAGATCCGGATCACCGTGAAGCCCGACTCAGCCAGCAGTTCGCCCAAGTCGTTGGCGAAGGTCGTCTTGCCCGACCCATCGATGCCATCGATGGCCACCAGGACCCGTCCGGTACGAGGACGGATGCGAGCCCGCAATGTCTTCAGTGCGCAAGCTCGATCTACCTTGTCAATCACCACGCTCGTCATCAACACCTTCGTCGTCGTCCCCACGACTTACCGGTTCCACCTGGCCGGGGTTCAGACCTGGGTGGCGGCTCTAAGGGTGGCGGTTCTCACCATCCCCAGCCGGGAAGACTGCCACAACCCTAAGCCCGCCACCAGTACCGAGACCCCCATCTGGATCAAAATGCTGGGGTCGTGATCGCAAGGCCAACAAACGTGCGTACGGTCGGACGCCGACGCGCACCACACAGAGCTACGCGGGCCACTTGCGACTCGCGTCCGTCGGGGATCAGTCCAGCGCAGCTGCTGCAGGAGCGGCGGTGCGCACCATTCCCAGGCGGGACCCCTGCCACCACAACAGCGCAGCGACCACGATTCCGACGCCCATCTGAATCAAGATGGTGGGATCTCCCACTCCGGCCTCGCGGTTGAAGATACTGGCCCACTGATCGGGCTGGAACGGCAGCAGTGCCTCGCTGATCACGTTGTTGGCGATGTGCAACGCGACGGCGGCTTCCAGCCCGCCGGTGCGCCACACCAGCACGGTCGCCAACGTGGCGAACAGCAGGTAGAAGGCGTTCAGCCACGGGTCGCCGGCTCCATGCAGGAACATGAAGCCGACCGCGTTGACCGCCAGGCCGACGGCGAGCCCCAGCCACGGACGGGAGAACCAGGAGCCGACCGAGCGCAGCAGCAGCCCGCGCATCGCGTACTCCTCAGCCGCACATTGGAACGGCGTGGTCACCACGATGGTGAGGATCAGCACCAGCGAGTACCCGTTCCAGCGCAGTTCACCGAAACCGCCGGTCAGCATCGCCTGGGCCACGGTGGCCACGGCCAGCCCCCCGGCCGCGATCAACAGGAAGCGCCAGAACGGGCGCCAGCGGAACCGTCCGGTCACCGACGACAGGCAGCCGGGACGCTGCCGGTAGACGATCCGGTGGGCGAGGAAGGCGAGCGGGAGGCCGATGGCGATCATGATGTTGTTCGCGATGAACAACATCGCCGGGTCGTAATCGGCGATGTCCTGCGGCAGCGGCTGCCCGGAGCTGTACAGATACCCGAACCAGGCGAGCGAGAGCGGCATGACGAGGATGAGCACAGCGGCCACGTACATCACCACGAACAGCAGGATCGCCACCAGGGGCTTCCACCACCGGAAGGCCGGCGCTCGATAGAACTGGTGATAGGGCCGCGGCTCGACCGGCAGCGGCTCGGGACGTCCCGGCGTCGG
>CAZLJN010000356.1:0-2537 GCA_964559815.1 uncultured Propionibacteriaceae bacterium | reverse complement strand
AGGTTGGGGTGGTCAGCCGGCCGTTGGGTCGCCCATGGCCCACGCCACGGCGTCGTCGCGGTTCATCGCTGCGATCGCGGCCAGGTCGGCGTCGTCGATGCTGAAGCCGAAGAGGTCGGCGTTGGCGCGGATGCGCGCCGGGTCGGTGCTCTTGGGGATCACCGGGAAGTCTTGCTGGATGCCCCAGCGCAGCAGCAGTTGCGCCTCGGTGACCCCGTATTTGGCGGCGATCACCTTGAACGCCGAATCGGGGCGATCGCCGTCGGCACGCATGGCGGCGGTCTTGGCCGAGTCCTGGCCGGGGTCGGCTCGCCACGTCGACAGCGGGACCAGGCTGCTGTAGGCGATCGGGACGATCTGGTGGGAGTTGAGGTAGCCGACCAGTGCGGGCTTCTGCGCCCACGGGTGGAGTTCGAGCTGATCGGCGGCCGGCGTCGGCAGCCCCGCGGCGCGGATCTGATCCAGGTGTTCGATCCCGAAGTTGCTCACCCCGACCGCCCGCGCCAGCCCGGCTTGCTGGGCTTCGACCAGGGCACTCCACTGCTCCAGCCGCTTGTCGGCGCCGAAGGGGGCGTGGATCAGGTACAGATCGACGTAGTCCAGTCCGAGCCGCTCCAGGCTGGCCTCCAGCGAGGCCAGCGTCTCTGCACGTCCCTTCGCCGGGTCGCCCCAGGCGGGGTTGCCTGGCCACAACTTGGTGGTGACGAACAACTCGTCGCGGGTCAGATGGCCGGCGTCGGTCGCCTGCCGGATCGCCTGCCCGACGCCGCGCTCGTTGCCGTAGCCCTCGGCGGTGTCGATGTGTCGGTAGCCGGCACGCAAGGCTTCGGCCACCGCGGTGGCCGCCTCGCCCTCGGAGATGAGGTAGGTGCCGAAGCCGAGAAGGGGGATCTCGGCGCCGGTGTTCAGTTGGCGGCTGTGCAGTGATCGCGGGTTCATGGGCTGTCCTTCCTCTGCTGGTGCCTTCGAACCTAGTCAGCCGACCCGAGGTGAGGCTTGCCCGTTCCTGCCGACTATCTGCCTGATCCTCCACGGACGCAGACATCGGGAATCGACCGGGGGCACACTGGTCGTGACGACAGGAGGGTGATGGATCTCCACGAACTGACCGCGCAGATCGATGCGCGAGTGCCGTCCTGCCGCGGGAAAGCGCAACAGGTGGTCCGCGCCGCCGACGGAGTGGTGCTGCTGCGGCAGGACCGTCCCAGCCCGATCGAGGGGTCGCTCTACGAGCCGGTGTTATGCCTGATCCTGCAGGGGTGCAAGGACGTCTACGTCGGCAGCCAGCGCTTGTCGATCGGGACGGGGGAGTGCCTGCTGATCAGCCACGACCTGCCGGTGCGCTCCCAAGTGACCGAGGCGCCCTATCTGGCGCTGGTGTTCGAAATCGACCTCGACACCATCCGCCGCCTGGGTGAGCGGGTCGCGGTGCCGCGCCACACCGTCCTGCCTGCAGCCCAGGTGCAGTCCGCGGATGCGGATTTGGTGGACGCGCTGGGCCGCTACCTCGACCTTGCCCCCGCCGACCGGGGCGTCCTCGGTCCGCTGGTGAGTGAGGAGATCCATTACCGGCTGCTGACGGCTCCGTTCGGCGCGATGTTGCGCACGCTCAGCCGTCCCGACACCAGCGTGAGCGCGGTCGCTGAGGCGATCGGGCAGTTGCGCGCCGACCTGAGTGCGCCGGTGGTGGTGCCGGAATTGGCGCGGCGCGTCGGCCTGAGCCCGTCGGCCTTTCACAAGCATTTCAAGGCGGTCACCGCGACCACGCCGTTGCAGTATCAGAAGGAGCTCCGCCTCTTGGAGGCCCGGCAGTTGCTGGCGGCCGGGCGGTCGGTGACGGCGGCCGCGTTCGAGGTGGGCTACGCCAGTTCCAGCCAGTTCAGTCGCGAGTACGTCCGCAAGTTCGGGGTGCCGCCCAGTCGCGACGAGGTCTCCGTCTGACGGTGCGCGTATTCGACGTTATTGCGGGGCGAAAAGCAGGTAAGGCAATCCTAATTCGGGCGGGTTAGGGTAGCCAATCTTTGGTTGATTTGTTCTGACTTTTCGCCGATGGTTGTTATGTGAGCATCGTCGCTTGGGTTCGTCGGTATCCCCTGGTGGCGGCAACCATCGCCGTCGGGGTCGCCGGCCTGGTCACGCTGCTGCTCGGCCACGGCGTGGTCTCCAGCGTGCTGGTGAGTGTTTATGCGCTTGGAATCGCGGCCTGGCAAGCGTGGCAAATGATCCACGAACTTCGCCACGGCACCTTCGGCTTGGACGTGCTGGCGGTCATCGCGATTACTTCCACTGTGGTCGTCGGCGATCATTGGGCGGCCTTGATCGTGGCGCTGATGCTCGCCGGCGGCGAAGCGTTGGAGGACTACGCCACCTCACGCGCCCACCGCGAAGTGTCGGCCCTGCTGGAACGCGCGCCCCATTGCGCTCGGCGCGCCGACGGCAATGGCGGCTTCGTCGAGGTGCCGATCAGCGAGATCGTCGTCGGGGATCTGGTGATGGTGCGCCCCGGCGAGGTGGTGCCGGTCGACGGCGTCTTGCAG
>CAZLJN010000355.1:0-2552 GCA_964559815.1 uncultured Propionibacteriaceae bacterium | reverse complement strand
CAGGCGTTCGAGCCGCAGCTGATCGAGGGCAAGGCCATCCAGCTGCACCCGCTGGTCTGCACCGCCTTCAACGCCGACTTCGACGGCGACCAGATGGCTGTGCACCTGCCGCTGAGTGCCGAGGCGCAGGCCGAAGCCCGGATTCTGATGTTGAGCACCAACAACATCCTGAAGCCGGCGGACGGTCGCCCGGTGACCCTGCCGACGCAGGACATGGTGATCGGCCACTACTTCCTCACTCTGGCTCAGCCCGGCGTGGGGGAGGGCCGCGCGTTCAGCTCGGTGGCCGAGGCCTACATGGCCTTCGACCGCGGCGAACTGGCCATCGGTGCGATGTGTCGCATCCGGTTGACCGGCGTCGTCGCCCCGGCCGGTATCGAGCCGCGGGCCGACGGCAGCGTGCTGCTGGAGACCACCCTGGGTCGCGCCCTGTACAACGAGGCGCTGCCGGTCGATTACCCCTACGTCAACGTCGAGGTCGACCGTAAGAAGCTCAGCCAGATCGTCAACGACCTGGCCGAGCGTTACCCGAAGGTCGAAGTTGCCGTCACGCTGGACCGGTTGAAGGCTCTGGGCTTCAAGTGGGCCACTCGCTCCGGTGTCACCGTGTCCATCTCGGACGTGCAGACCCCGCCGTCCAAGCCGGAAATCATGGCCTCCTACGAGGCGCGCGCGGCGAAGATCACCAAGCAGTACGAGCGTGGCAAGGTGACCGATGAAGAGCGTTCGCAGGAGCTGATCCAGCTGTGGAACGACGCCACCGCCGAGCTGACTGCGGCCATGGAGGCGAACTTCACCCGGACCAACCCGATCTTCATGATGGTCCACTCCGGCGCCCGAGGGAACATGACCCAGATGCGTCAGATCGCCGCTATGCGTGGCCTGGTGGCCAACCCGAAGGGCGAGATCATCCCGCGGCCGATCAAGTCCAACTTCCGTGAAGGCTTGAGCGTTCTGGAGTACTTCATCTCCACCCACGGTGGTCGAAAGGGTCAGGCCGACACCGCTCTGCGGACCGCTGACTCCGGTTACCTCACCCGTCGTCTGGTCGACGTCTCCCAGGACGTCATCATTCGCGAGGAGGACTGCCAGACCGAGCGTGGCCTGACCAAGGCCATCGCTGCCGAGGGCAAGAACGGCAAGCTGGTCGCACTGCGCAACAACGAGACTGCGGTCTACGCTCGCACGCTTGCCGCCGACGTGGTCACCGCCGAGGGCAAGGTGCTGGCAGAGGCCGGTTCCGACCTTGGTGACGTGAACATCAAGAAGCTGCTGAAGAACGGCATCACCGAGGTCAAGGTTCGCTCCGTCCTCACCTGTGACGCTGCGACCGGCACCTGCGCGATGTGCTACGGCCGCTCCTTGGCCACCGGCAAGCTGGTCGACGTCGGCGAGGCGGTCGGTATCGTCGCGGCGCAGTCGATCGGTGAGCCCGGCACCCAGCTGACGATGCGTACCTTCCACACCGGTGGTGTGGCCGGCGACGACATCACCCAGGGTCTGCCGCGTGTGGTCGAGCTGTTCGAGGCGCGTTCGCCCAAGGGCAAGGCGCCGATCGCCGAGGCCGCCGGCCGGGTACGGATCGAAGAAGGCGAGCGCACGCGCAAGCTGATCCTCGTCCGTGACGACGGCGAGGCCGATCTGGAATACCCGCTGCCGCGTCGTGTTCGCCTGGAATGGGAGGACAAGGCCGGGATCGAGCATCAGATCGTCGACGGCGCGCACGTGGCCGCTGGTGAGCAGCTCTACGCCGGTACCCCCGATCCCCAGGACGTCCTGCGGGTCTCGGGTCTGCGTAAGGTCCAGGAACACCTGGTCGAAGAGGTGCAGGCCGTGTACCGGACGCAGGGTGCGCCGATTCACGACAAGCACATCGAGATCATCATCCGGCAGATGCTGCGCCGGGTCACGGTGATCGAGTCCGGTGACACCTCGATGCTGCCGGGCGAGCTCGTCGATCGGAAGATCTTCGAGACCGAGAACCGACAGATGGTGACCGAGGGCAAGACCCCGGCGCAGGGTCGTCCGGTGCTGATGGGGATCACCAAGGCGTCGCTGGCCACCGAATCGTGGTTGAGCGCGGCGTCCTTCCAGGAGACCACCAAGGTGCTCACCGACGCGGCCATCCACGCCAAGTCGGATTCCCTGGTGGGCCTGAAGGAGAACGTGATCCTGGGCAAGCTGATCCCGGCCGGTACCGGTCTGGACCGCTACCGCAACATCCGGGTGGAGCCGACGGCCGAAGCTCGTGCGGCGGCCTACGACCTCACCTACGACCCGTACGACTACGACCTCAGCGTGGGTGGCCCCTCGCTGGGTCTGGACGAGTACGACACCGGGGAGATGCGCTGAGCATGCGGATCGTCGTTGCTTCCGACCACGCCGGAGTGGAACTCCGCAAGGAGATCGCTGCCGAGGCTGCCGAGCTCGGGCACGAGGTCGTAGACCTCGGTCCCGAGCCAGGGGAGGCCATCGACTATCCGGTCAACGGAGAGAGGGTCGGCCGCCTGGTGGCGGCCGACCCTCTCTCCGTTGACCGGATAGTCGATGGC
>CAZLJN010000354.1:0-2557 GCA_964559815.1 uncultured Propionibacteriaceae bacterium | reverse complement strand
GCGCCTTGGCGAAGTCACGAAGACCCTTCGCCACGGTGGCAACGTCACCGCGGATGAAGGCGATCGCAGTCGGGCCGGTGAGGGTCTCCTCCAGGCCGTTGATACCCGCTTCGCGGGCAGCGATCATGGTCAGCGTGTTCTTCGTCACGGCGTAGGTGGCGTCCACACCCAAGGACCGGCGCAGTTCTTTCAGGTCCTTGACGGTGAGTCCGCGGTACTCGGTCAGCACAGCAGCCGAGGCAGTGTTGAACGCTTCGGTCAACTCCGCGACGGTGGCTGCCTTGTCCGGCCTCGCCATGGGTCTCCTTCCCACTTCTCTCGTGTCGCCGAAGATCACTGGAAAAGAAAAAACCCCGGTGCGCGCAGGCTGACCGGGGATGCTCCGCGGAGCTTCCTTCATCACCTACGCGGGGTTTGCCGGCCCTGAGAGATCAGGACCGCACCAGCGGTCTTCGGCAGCCGCCATTCTATGGGGACCGCGAGCCAGGCTCCAAATCGTGAGGCTTTGACTAGGCTGGATGGGCGCGCGAGTAAGTGAGGGTACGTGAGCAGCAACGAGTCCCCCGCGGACGTCCGACGCCGGGTCCGCTGGATCGGTTGGCTCCCCCACCAACACGGCGCCTGGGCCATGGTCCTGGTTCCGGGCCTCCTCGGCCTCGCACGAGCCGGCGCAGCTGGGCTGCTCACCGCCACCCAATGGTTGCTGATGGCCACCTGGATCGCCGGCTTCTTCGCCTTCACTGCGGCCTCCGGAGCACTGCATTCCACGACCGGGCGGCGCCTCCGCTGGCTCCCCGCCAGCCTGATCTACGGGGCCATCACCGCCGGTTTCGGCGTGACATCCCTGGCAATCGGCGGAGTCGCGGTGGCCTGGTGGCTGGTGGTCTTCGCGCCGCTGCTGGCGATCGGGCTGCTCCTGGCTCTTACCCGGCGCGAACGCACCCTGCTCGGCGGCTTGGTCACGGTGGCCGCCGCCAGCCTGATGGTCGCGGTGATCGCCCATCCCGATCCCACCACCGGGCTCGACCCCGCCACGGCGGCACTGACCGCCCTGGTCTACGGATACTTCGCCGGCACGGTCTTCTACGTGAAGACCATGATCCGCGAGCGGGGCGGACGCTCGTGGCTGGTGGCGTCACTGGCCTGGCACCTGGCGCTGATCGCGGCTGCGGCACTGGTCACCGGACTCGATGCGGCCTGGCTCGCGCTATACGCCGCCCTCGCCGTCCGCGCCTGGCTCCTCCCCTGGCTCAGTCGCCGACGTGCGATCCGTCCGTTGGTGGTCGGAGTCATCGAAATAGGCTTCAGCGCCTGGCTGCTGGTCCTCGGCCTGCTCGGCTGAGCCCAAAAACGACAGTGCCCCGAGCCATCGGCTCGGGGCACTGTGCGAACTTCAGATCACTCAGCGCGAACTTCAGATCACTCAGCGCGAACTTCAGATCACTCAGCGCTGGGCTTGGTGCGCAGCGGGTCGATCGCCACGCCCGGGCCCATCGTGGAGGCCGTGGTGACCTTCTTGATGTAGCGACCCTTGGACGCGCTCGGCTTGAGCCGCAGCACTTCGTCCAGAGCAGCGAAGTAGTTCTCGCTGAGCTGCTGCTCGGAGAAGGACGCCTTGCCCACGATGAAGTGCAGGTTGGCGTGACGGTCCACTCGGAACTCGATCTTGCCGCCCTTGATGTCGGTGACAGCCTTGGCGACGTCCATGGTGACGGTGCCGGTCTTCGGGTTCGGCATCAGGCCGCGGGGGCCGAGCACGCGGCCCAGACGACCGACCTTGCCCATCAGATCGGGGGTGGCCACGACGGCGTCGAAATCGAGGTAGCCCTTGGCAACCTTGTCGATCAACTCGTCGTCGCCGACCTCGTCGGCGCCGGCGGCGGCGGCCTCGGCAGCCTTCTCACCGGTGGCAAAGACCAGGACCCGTGCGGTCTTGCCCGTTCCGTTGGGAAGGTTGACGGTGCCACGCACCATCTGATCAGCCTTGCGCGGATCAACACCGAGGCGCATAACAACCTCGACGGTCTCGTCAAACTTGGCTGAGGCGTTCGACTTCACCATGCCCAGCGCCGCTTCGGGGCTGTAGAGCTGGGTGTCATCGATCTTTTCGGCGGCGGCCCGGTAGGCCTTGCTTCGCTTCATTCTGGTCTCCTTCGTGAATCAGGCTCTCTCGTGAGCCCGGTGCCAGGTGTGGTGCGGGCGCGATGCCCTCCCACGGGGTTTGGGTTGGTCAGCCTTCGACCTTGACGCCCATCGAGCGTGCAGTGCCGGCCACGATCTTCATGGCAGCGTCGACGTCGTTGGCATTCAGGTCAGGCATCTTGGTTTCGGCGATCTCGCGCACCTGCGCAGAGGTGATCGAGCCGACGAAGTCCTTGTGCGGACGAGCAGAGCCACTCTGCAGGCCAGCAGCCTTCTTGATCATTTCCGCAGCCGGCGGAGTCTTGGTGATGAAGCTGAACGTGCGGTCTTCGTAGATGGTGATCTCGACCGGGATCACGTTGCCACGCATGGCCTCGGTCTCGGCGTTGTACCGCTTGCAGAACTCCATGATGTT
>CAZLJN010000353.1:0-2558 GCA_964559815.1 uncultured Propionibacteriaceae bacterium | reverse complement strand
TCGTCGGCAAGTCCTACGGCCAGATCTTCCGCGAGTTCCAGGGCAACTACGACCCGCGACTGAGCCAAGGCAGCGGCGACGTCAAATACCACCTGGGCGCCGAGGGCGAGTTCACCGCGGCCAGCGGTCGGACGATCAAGACCTCGGTTGCGGCCAACCCCTCCCACTTGGAGGCGGTGAACCCGGTCGTCGAGGGCATCGTGCGCGCCAAGATCGACCAGATCGGAAAGCGTCCCGATTGGCCGATCATGGCGGTCCTGCTGCACGGCGATGCGGCGTTCTCCGGCCAGGGCGTGGTGTACGAGACCCTGCAGATGAGCCAGCTGCGCGCCTTCAAGACCGGCGGCACGATCCACCTGGTGGTGAACAACCAGGTCGGTTTCACCACCTCCCCGGTCGAGTCCCGCTCCAGCGTCTACTGCACCGATGTGGCCAAGGCCGTCCAGGCGCCGATCTTCCACGTCAACGGGGACGACCCCGAGGCCGTGGCCCGGGTGGCGCAGGTGGCCTACGAGTACCGCCAGCAGTTCAACCGCGACGTGGTGGTCGACCTGGTCTGCTACCGCCGCCGCGGCCACAACGAAGGCGACGATCCCAGCTTCACCCAGCCGATGATGTACGACCTCATCGAGCAGAAGCGCAGCACTCGCAAGCTCTACACCGAGGCCCTGATCGGTCGCGGTGTGATCACCACCGAGGACGCCGAGCAGGTGCTGGCCCGTTTCCGTGGCCGCCTGGAAGGCGTGTTCAAGGAAGTCCGCGAGGCTGTCGATGTGCCGGCCGAGGAGCCCAAGACCGCGTACTACCCGCCGAAGCTCGGCGAGGACAAGGGCACCGCGATCACTCCCGAACTGATGGAGGCCATCGCTCGGGCGCACCTCACTTTCCCCGAAGGCTTCACCCCGCACCCGAAGGTGCTGTCGCAGCTACAGCGGCGCGCCGAGAGCATCCGTACCGGCCCCATCGACTGGGCCACCGGCGAGCTGCTCGCCTTCGGTTCGCTGTTGGTGGAAGGGCGCCCGGTGCGCCTGGTCGGCCAGGACAGCCGTCGCGGCACCTTCAGCCAGCGTTTCGCCGGCATCGTCGACCGGGTCAGCAACCGCGCCTACGTGCCGCTGAAGCACCTGACGCCCGACCAGGGCAACTTCCACGTCTTCGACTCGCTGCTCAGCGAGTACGCCGGCATGGGCTTCGAATACGGCTACTCGGTGGCGGCTCCGGATGCCCTGGTGCTGTGGGAGGCCCAGTTCGGTGACTTCGCCGACGGTGCGCAAACCATCGCCGACGAGTTCATCTCCGCCGGCAACGCCAAGTGGACCCAGAAGTCCGGCGTGGTGCTGCTGCTCCCCCACGGCTACGAAGGCCAAGGCCCCGACCACTCCTCGGCCCGCCTGGAGCGGTGGCTCACGTTGTGCTCCGAGGGCGCGTTGGCCGTCAGCCAGCCGTCCACCTCGGCCAGCTACTTCCACCTGCTGCGCACCCATGCCTACGTCAACTGGCACCGTCCGGTAGTGATCGCCACCCCGAAGTCGATGCTGCGCAGCAAAGCTGCCGCCTCGCCGGTGGAGGAGTTCATTCACGGACGCTGGCGTCCGGCGCAGGGAGATCCGACCATCACCGATCCCAGTCAGGTGAAGCGGATCCTGATCTGCTCGGGCAAGATCCGCTGGGAACTGGTCGAGGCCCGCGCCAAGGCCGGTCTGGACGGGCAGGTGGCGATCCTCTCCCTGGAGCGGCTCTACCCGATCCCGGCGCCCGAACTGGCCGCCGAACTCGCCAAGTACCCCCAGGTCACCGACATTCGGTGGGTGCAGGACGAGCCGGAGAATCAGGGTGCGTGGTGGTTCCTGCAGCTGCATCTGCCGCAGGCGATCGCCCAGCAACTGCCCGGCTACGATCTCAAGCTCACCGGCATCACCCGGCCCGCCGCGTCGGCGCCGTCGGTCGGTGCGATCAAGGTGCATCTGGCTCAAGAAGCCGAATTGTTGCAGTCCGCGCTGGCGGAGTAGCACCACACCTGGTCGGATTGGTATTAGGATCTCTCCAGATGTGCAATTTCTGGTGCTTCTCTTGTGCTCACAAGCTAGAGTTGTCACCCTGTACAGCGGAGTGAGCCGATGCCTGCGCCGGCCACCCGTTCACCGCGAACCACGCGGCCCCATCGATCTTTAGGAAGTGGTTTTTTCATGGACTGGCGCCATCGGTCTGCCTGCTTGACCGAGGACCCAGAGCTGTTCTTCCCGATCGGCAACACTGGTCCGGCTCTGATGCAAATTGCGGAGGCAAAGAAGGTCTGCCGCCGCTGTGACGTCCGCGAAGCCTGCCTGCAGTGGGCTCTGGACGCCGGCCAGGACCACGGAGTCTGGGGCGGCCTGAGTGAAGATGAGCGGCGCGCCATGAAGCGACGGGCCGCGCGCATGCGGGTCCGGCAGAACGCCTCCGGCAGCTGAGCCGCTAGCGCGCCCCTGCCGGAATCGGCACGGACACCACCGCCACCGTCGAGGTGTCGTTGGACGCCAACGAGAAATCTCCCCCGAGGTCGGAGACCAGGGTGGACA
>CAZLJN010000352.1:0-2564 GCA_964559815.1 uncultured Propionibacteriaceae bacterium | reverse complement strand
TCGGCGGACTCGCCACCGATGGTGCAATAGATGCCGCCGTCCTTGGTGGGGATGGAGCCGTTGACGACCAGCACGTGCGGTTGGGCGTTGGCGGCTTCGAGGGCCTTGTTGGCCGCGGCACCGGCCGCCGGCATGACCAGCTCGTTGTATTCCACCGACAGCAACCGCAGCACGGCGTCCTCGATGGTGGTGCCGCCGGAGCGCAGGGCGCTCTCCATGCAGCCGGTGCATTCCTGCAGCTGCAGCCACACGACGACCGGCTTGGTCAGCGCGCCCATCTTGTCGGCGATCACTTCGGCCGGCACCGGAGCGGCGAAGGCCGGCGTGGCCGAACCGGCCACTGCGCCACCCACCGCAAAGACCGCGGCAAGCTCGCCGCAGTACTTGAGGAAGTCGCGGCGGTCGAAGCCCGCCTTGATCAGGTTCTCTTCGAGGGTTGGCTCAGTCCAACCACTGAGTTCAAAAGACACGAGCGTGCTCTCCCTTTTCGCTCATCCCCGGACGGGGAAGCCCCCGGCCCGCTAACTGGCCCGCCTCAGCACTACGCAAGAGTGCGGAGCAGGCCATGGCGCATCATAGTCACCTGACAGGGGGTTTTGCATCACGCGGACGATGATTTAGGCAACACGAATTCACTCGCCCCCAGCGGTCGCCGCCCGGCGGGGGCCGTCGCCGCCTCAGCGACCGCCCGAACCGACGTCCCGCCTAGCCACAGGGCACTCAGCGGGACGCTCCCGACGGGTCGGCGCGGCGCGCTGAACACTGCCACACCGCGGGAATTGTCACTACAATATTGTAAATACAAAGCGCAGGTGTTGCGTTATTTCCTCGAATTACGAAAAGGCGCCGTCGGCAATTCAGCCGGCAGCCGTCCCCTCGGTCAGCCAGGCCAGCCACGGCTCCACGCCCTCGCCGGTGCGGGCCGACAACTCGAAGACCTTCGCGGTCGGGTTGACCGCGGCGACGTTGCGGTAGAACAGGTCCATGTCGAAGTCGAGGTAGGGCGCCAGGTCGAGCTTGTTGACGCAGATCGCCTCCACCGAGCGGAACATCACCGGGTACTTCAGCGGCTTGTCCTCGCCCTCGGTGATCGCGTACACCATCGCCTTGGCATGCTCGCCGACCTCGAACTCCGCCGGGCAGACCAGGTTGCCGACGTTCTCGATCACCACCAGGTCCAGCGTGCTCAGGTCGAGCCCGCGCAGCGCCTTGGCGATCATCGGTGCGTCCAGATGGCATTCGCCACCGAAGCCGTTGCCGGTGTTCAGCAGCGAGATCTGGGCGCCGTAGCCGCCCAGACGCTCCGCGTCCAGCGGGGTCTCGATGTCGCCCTCGATGACGCCGACCCGCACCTTGCCTTCGACGGCAGCCAGCGTCCGCTGCAGCAGGGTGGTCTTGCCCGAGCCTGGCGAGCTCATCAGGTTGACCACCCGCACTCCGGCGGCGTCGAACGCGCGACGGTTGGCGTCGGCCAGCCGATCGTTCTCGGCGTAGATGTCCTCGAGAATCTGAATGCGCTCGCGGCCGGTCTGATACTCCGAATGGTCGCCGATCAGCTCGGCCAGCGCGTCGTCATGGGCATGGTCGTGGCCCTCGCCGTGGCTGTGATCGTGATCGTGATCGTGGGATTGACTGTGCCCGTCGTGGTCATGATCATGGGCGTGGCCATGGTCGTGACCGGCCTCGTCGTGATCGTGGGAGTGGACGCTGCCGTCATCGTGGCGGTGGAAGCGGCCCATCAGGATTCTCCTTTCGTGGCCCGAGGCGGGTCACAGATATCGATCGCGGTGAGGGTGAACTCCTCGCCGCTGGTCACCCGAGTGCTGCTCGAGCCGCAGGCGCGGCAGTCGAAACCCAGTTCGGGACCAAGTTCAGTGGTGGCGGCGCAGTCGTCGCAGGTGATCACGGCCGGCACCGAGGTGACCCGCAACTCCGCGCCGTCCAGGTTGGTGCCGCGGACGACGAAGGTCCAGGCGTGAGTGAGGGCATCGGGCACCACCTGGCGCAACTGCCCGATGGTCACCTCCACGGCCTCCACCCGGCGATCACCGGCGGCCCGGCCGACCGCAGCGGCCAAGGAGCGGCACAACGACACTTCGTGCATCGCGCCCCCTTTCTCTGGCCGCGGCTAGTGTTCCACAACCTACCCACGCCGATCGCCGAGACGATTTGCACTCTAGATGCCAACATCGGGCCGTTGCGGCGCTCCGACGCCCATCCAGCGCGCAATTCGTGTCACTCCTCCGCACCTGATGCGGAAGCGCGGCCGCCGTCGCATACTTGGCCCATGCTCACGCGCCGGGAATACCTGCTGCGTGGAGTCGTGCAGGGTGTCGGATTCCGTCCGCATGTGGCGGTGGTGGCCGCACGGCACCCGATCACCGGGCTGGTCGGCAACGACGACCGGCAAGTGTTCATCGAAGCCCAAGGCAGCCCGGAGGCGGTGGAGGCGTTCGTCGCCGACGTGCTGGCCACGTTGCCGCCGCTGGCGCGGGTGATCGCGGTGAGTTCGCGCGACATCGACCTTGCCGAGGCGATGGACCGGCTTGCCGGACGCTGATCCA
>CAZLJN010000351.1:0-2597 GCA_964559815.1 uncultured Propionibacteriaceae bacterium | reverse complement strand
CGATCGCCCCCATCGCTTCGGCGAAGATCGGCAACGCTCCGGCGATGTCCTTGTCGGCCATCATCGCCACCACCCCGATCAGCGGCTCGAAAGCGAAGGCCTCCTCGACCGCAGCGATCGTGGCGCGGGCGCCGTGCGGGTTGTGGCAGGTGTCCAGCAGCACCGTGGGTGAGCGCCGCACGATCTCCAGCCGACCGGGCGCCTTCACCTGCTCCAAGGCGGCGGTGACCACATCGACCGGCAGCCCGCGTCCGCCCAGGAACGCCTCGGCCGCGGCCACGGCCAGGGCCGCATTGCGGGCCATGTGCTCACCGAACAGCGGCAGCAGGATGTCACCCACCGGACCGTCGGCGGTATCCAGACGCAACACCTGCCCACCGACCGCCGGGGTGCGGTCGATCAGCCCGAACTCAATCCCCTCACGGCGCACCTCGGCACCGACCTCGGCGCACCGGGCCAGCAGAACGGACGCCGCCTCGACCGATTGTGCGGCCAGCACCGCCCGCGATCCCGGCTTGATGATGCCGGCCTTCTCCACCGCGATCTCGGCGATGGTGCTGCCCAGCAGGGCGGTGTGATCCAGATCGATCGGGGTCACCACGGCCACGTCCGCCTCGACGATGTTGGTGGCGTCCCAGGTGCCACCCATGCCGACCTCGACCACGGCGACGTCCACTGGTGCGTCGGCGAAGGCCGCATAGGCCAAGCCGGTCATCACTTCGAAGAAGGTCATCGAGATGCCGTCGATGGCCTGTTCATCGACCAACTGGATCATCGGCGAGACCTGCGCGACCAGTTCGTCGAAGATCTCGTCGGCGATCGGCTCGCCGTCGATGCAGATCCGCTCGGTGAGGTCGACCAGGTGCGGGCTGGAGAATCGGCCCACCCGCAGACCGAGGTGCCGCAGCAGCGCGTCGATCATGATCGCGGTGCTGCCCTTGCCGTTGGTGCCGGTGACCAGGATCACCGGGCAGGACCGCTCCGGGTTGCCCAGCAGGTCGCATAGGGCCTGAATGCGGGCCTGGCTGCGTCCGACCTGATGCTCGGGCCAACGGGACTGGAGCTGGGCGACGATCTCGGCGTGGGTGAGGCTCATGGACGACAACCCTAACTCCCCTGCGCGTGCGCCAATTCTGAGCAACCCCGGAGGGCTCAATAGGATGCCCTCATGACTGAGCTGCCCGACCAGACCACCATGCCCGCGCCGACCACCACCGACGGCGTACCGGAGCGTCCGGTGCTGGAGGGGCTGGAGGCCAAATGGGCCGCCCGCTGGGCCGAGGACGGCACCTACGCCTTCGTGCCCCCGGCCACCCGCGACGAGGTGTTCAGCATCGACACCCCGCCGCCGACCGTGTCGGGCTCGCTGCATGTGGGCCATGTGTTCAGCTACACCCACACCGACGTGATCGCGCGCTACCAGCGGATGCAGGGCAAGCAGGTGTTCTACCCGATGGGCTGGGACGACAACGGGCTGCCCACTGAGCGCCGGGTGCAGAACTTCTACGGCGTCCGTTGTGACACCGCGCTGCCGTACGCCGACGACTTCACTCCCCCGGCCAACCCCGATCCGAAGCGTCAGCAGCCGGTGAGCCGGCGCAACTTCGTCGAGCTGTGTCACGAGTTGACCGCCGTGGACGAGCAGGCGTTCGAGAATCTGTGGCGCACCCTGGGCCTGAGCGTGGACTGGAACCACCTCTACACCACCATCTCGGACTCTTCCCAGGCGGTCGCGCAGAAGGCGTTCCTGCGCAACTTCGCGCGCGGCGAGGCCTATCTCTCCGAGGCGCCCACCTTGTGGGACATCACGTTCGGCACCGCCGTGGCCCAGGCCGAGTTGGAGGCGCGCGACTACCCCGGTGCCTACCACCGGGTCGCCTTCCACGCCGCCGACGGCTCCCCGATCTACATCGAGACCACGCGCCCGGAGTTGATTCCGGCGGTGTGTGCACTGATCGCTCATCCCAGCGACGAGCGCTATCAGGCGCTGTTCGGCACCACGGTGACCTCGCCGATCTTCGGCGTGGAGATCCCGGTGCTGGCCCACACCGCGGCTGAGCCCGACAAGGGCGCCGGTATCGCGATGTGCTGCACCTTCGGTGACCTGACCGACGTCCAGTGGTGGCGGGAGTTGCAGCTGCCCACCCGCACGGTGATCGGACGCGACGGCCGACTGCACGCCGAGACTCCGGAGTGGCTGACCAATGCGGCGCCGTACGCCGCACTGGCCGGCAAGACCGCCTTCAGCGCCCGCGAGGCCATGGTGAACCTGCTGCGCGCGTCCGGCGATCTGGACGGCGAACCCAAGCCCACCCAGCGGATGGCGAACTTCTACGAGAAGGGCGACAAGCCGCTGGAGATCGTCTCCACCCGGCAGTGGTACATCCGCAACGGTGGCCGTGACGACGCCCTGAAGTCGGCGCTGCTGGCCCGCGGCGAGGAACTGGCCTGGGTGCCCGACCACATGCGGCACCGCTACTCCAACTGGGTCAACGGCCTCAACGGCGACTGGCTGATCAGCCGTCAGCGCTTCTTCGGGGTGCCGTTCCCGGTCTGGTACGCGCTGGACGCCGAAGGCGAACCCGACTACGACCACC
>CAZLJN010000350.1:0-2644 GCA_964559815.1 uncultured Propionibacteriaceae bacterium | reverse complement strand
CGGTCGGGATGTGCGTCACCTGATCCCAGACGAAGGTCACTTGAGCACCTCCGGCAGGCACGGTGAGCGGGATGTTCGCCCCGCCCGCAGCACCACCGGCGCCGTAGTTGACGTCCCAGGAGTCGTTGACGGCGACCTTCCACTCGTAGTCGCCGGCGGGCACCGTCCAGGTGCCCTTCCAGAGGCCGTCAGAGGTGTCGAAGGTGAGGTCGCTGACATTGCAGGCGGGATCCCAGTCGCCGGGGCAACCGAGCTCGCTTTGCACATTGCCGGCCACGGTCACGCTCGGCACCAGCGGCACGGGCGCGCTGCGAGTGACCGTGCGCACAGCGCTGACCACCTGAGTGCCGTCCGGTTCACGCAGGATGGCCCGGTAGTGAATCAGCGAACCGACCGCGATCGGCCGGACGTCGTCGAAGACGCTGTAGACCGGCGACGAGCTATCCGTGGTCAGCGTCTGCCAGGGGCCGGTGTCGACCTGCCGCTGGATCCGCACTACATGCGAGCTCGCCTCCGGGTCGGCGGTCGCCAGCACCTGGATCGTGCCGAACACCTTGGCGTCGGCAACCGGGGTCTCGATCGTCAGCTTCGGCTTGGGCACGATGGCGCGCTGCTCATTGCTCAGCCGGGTGTGACCGGCGTTGTCGCGCACCACTGCGCGATAGCTGATCTTCGTCCCATCATTGATCGCTGAGGTGTCGTGGAAGACCCGGTACGGACGGCTGTCGTCGGTACCGATGGACGTCCACCGCCCGTGGCCGACCTTCGCATAGAAGGTCACCTCGTTGAACGACGAGCCGCTGACCTCGGCCTGGACGGCCATCCGCGAGTTGGTTTCCGTGGACGGGGCCGGCTTGGCCAGCCGAAGAGCGGGGGCCCGCTGCGACTGCGGGATCGGCGCCACCGACTCGTACACCACCGCCGACAGGGCAGGCACGCTGACCTGGAGCGTGCGGGACGCGTCGGTGGTGAGCTGATCGCTCCCAGAACCGTAGATGCGCTGGAACGCTCCGCTGGGCACGTACGTCGGGACGGCCGCAGTCTGGGCGCTTTCGCTGTTGTTCAGCGCCACCACGTACTCGCGCTGCTGACCCTGATCGATGCGCGAGAAGGCGTAGATGCCCGCCTCGCTGCTCGCATAGCGGTGCTGCTGGGCGCCGTTGCGCAGCGCGGGGTGCTGCGTGGTCAGCGCCGACAACTCACTGATCGTCCGATACATCGTCGAATCAGGGTTGTAGTTGTCGACCGCGTGGGTGCTGTCGGTGCCGAGCAGGTTGTCGTCCAAGTACTCCGGCACTTTGCTGGCGAACAGCGTCTGGCGGGCCAACTGATCACCGCCGGAGCCGGTGAAGCCCTGCTCGTCGCCGTAGTAGATCACCGGGTTGCCGCGCGAGAAGTACATCAACTCGTGCGCCAACCGGTCGCGAGCCACCAACTCCGACTCGCTGGCGCCGGCGTTGTCGGCGCTGACGAAGTAGCCAATCCGGCCCATGTCGTGATTGCCGAGGAAGGTGGGCTGCTGGTACACGTTCGAGTCCGCGTCGGTGTACCAGTCGTCGCCCTCGAACAGCGTCTTCAGCCCCGAGGCCGCCTGGCTCTTCGAGGCGAAATTGCGGGCGGCGTCCTGGAACGGGAAGTCCAGCACGGCCTGCATCATGTCGCGGGTGGAGTAGGTCGATGTGAACGGACGACTCAGGTCGTACACCTCGCCGAACATGAAGAACTCCGACTTGCCATGCGCCTTGGCATAGGCCAGCACCTTCGGCCCGAACTTCTGCCAGAACGCATCGTCGACGTGCTTCATGGTGTCGATCCGGAAACCGTCGATCCCCATCTGGCTGATCCAGGTCTGGTAGATGTCGATCATTCCGTTGACGACCTTCGGATTCTCGGTGAACAGATCGTCCAGTCCGAAGAAGTCGCCGTAGGCGGAGTCCTCACCGGTGAACGTGGTGTTGCCCCGGTTGTGATACAGCGTGGTGTCGTTCAACCAGGCCGGCACCTTGAGGTTCTCCTCGCCCGGATCGAGCACCGGGGTGTAGGGGAAGGACGTCAGCGGATCGAGCTTCGGGAAGGAGTTCGTGCCGGCGTAGTCCCGATCATCGAAGGGCTTGCCGGACGCGGTCTTGTACGCGCCGCCCGGGGCGTCCTTGGGGACGTACGCGGTGCGCGCGCCCTGGGTGTAGCCGATCACGTCGGCGGTGTGGTTGGTGATGATGTCGAAGTAGACCTTCATGCCCCGGGTGTGCGCCGCATCGACCAGCTTCTTCAACTCGACGTTGGTGCCCAGGTGGGGATCGATCTGGGTGAAGTCGGTGATCCAGTAGCCGTGGTACCCGGCTGACGGCCCGTCCTCCATTTGCACGGCCTTGTTCTTGAAGCTGGGTGTCAGCCAGATCGCGGTCGTACCCAAGCCCTGGATGTAGTCGATCTCCTTCAGCAACCCGGCCAGATCGCCGCCGTTGTAGAAGCCCTTGTTGGTGGGGTCGAAGCCATGATCGTTGACCCCGCCAGGGATGCCGCCGGTGTCGTTGGTGGCATCGCCGTTGGCGAATCGGTCGGCCATCACGAAGTAGAAGTTCTCATTGGTGACCGGGGCGCGCAGGGAATGCTGCGCAACAAATCCGTGTGAGCTGGTGGTCGC
>CAZLJN010000349.1:0-2713 GCA_964559815.1 uncultured Propionibacteriaceae bacterium | reverse complement strand
GGATTCAGGGTGACCACGCCCGCAGCCTAGACCACGGTGCCGGTCGCGGTTGGAATAGGCTGCCGCCCATGCCCAACTCCCGTTCGACCCTGGCCGGCCTGCTCGCCGACGGTGGTCGAGCGACGATGTCGTTCGAGTTCTTCCCACCGAAGGACGACGCCGGCACCGTCCAGCTGCTGACCGCGATCGAGGCGCTGCAGCCGCTGCGTCCCGACTTCGTCTCGGTCACCTACGGTGCCACCGGCTCCAGCCGGGAGCGGACGATCGACGCCACCCAGCTGATCGCCGCCCGAAGCGATGCGATCACCATGGGCCACCTGACCTGCGTGAGTCAGTCGGTCGGCGAGCTCGCCGGCGCGATCGATGCCTATGCCGAGGCGGGAGTGAGCCACATTCTGGCTTTGCGCGGCGACCCCCCGGACGGCCCGACGGCGCCGTGGCATCGGCATCCCGACGGTCTGGACAACGCCACCGAACTGGTCGAGCTGGTCAAGAGCCGCGGCGACTTCTGCGTGGGTGTGGCCGCCTTCCCCGATGGTCATCCCGAGCATCACGACTTCGACCTGGACGCCCGCATTCTGGCGGCCAAGGAGCAGGCCGGGGCCGAGTTCGCGATCACCCAGCTCTTCTTCGACGCCGACGCCTACTTCCGGCTGGTCGAGAGGGTGCGGGCGCTTGGCTGCCAGCTGCCGATCATCGCCGGGATCATGCCGGTGACCAACATCTCCCAGATCGAGCGCTTCGCGTCCTTCTCCGGGGCCGACCTGCCGGCAGCGGTGGTGCAGCGGCTGCGCGCGGTGGCCGACGATCCGGCCGCGGTGCGCGAGGTCGGGGTCGAGATCGCCGTCGAGCTGTGTGATCGGCTGCTCGCCGGTGGCGCGCCGGGGCTGCAGTTCTTCACCCAGAACCGTTCGAAGGCGACCGCCGAGATCCTGCGCCGGTTGCGCGAGATCGCCCCGCATCACTGACGCGGTGCGGAGAAGGGTTTCGACACGCTCGCTCCGCTCGCTGCTCAACCAGCGGCGGGGTGGGGTGGCTCCTCAACCAGGAGTAGTCGTTGGTTGAGCGTGGCCTGGCCTGGGCCTGTCGAAGGGGCGAAACCCCTACGGGCGCCAGGCTGAGCGGCCGTCCACGTCGATGGTGACCAGGCGTTGGGTCGGACGGGTCAGCGCCACATAGAGCACCCGCTCCCCGCCGGGGGATTCATCGACGATCTGATCGGGATCGACCACCACGACACCGTCGTACTCCAGCCCCTTGACGTCCAGCGGGCTGATGAAGGTGACCCGTCCGCCCAAGGCCTCCAGGCTGGGCAGCACGGCGGCGGCCAGTTCCGGCAGCCGTGTGGGTGCGGCGACGACGCCGATGGTGCCTTCGAGGCGCTCGGCCAACTCGGTCAGCACCCGCGCCAGTTCCGTATTCAGATCTTCGGACGTGGTGGCCAGCAGCAGCGGCTCCACCCCGGTGCTGCGGACGGCGTGGGGCAGGTCGGCGCTCGGGAAAGCGTGGCGGACGACTTCGGCGGCCAGCGCGAAGACCTCGGCCGGGCTGCGGTAGTTGGTGCTCAGCCGGAAGCGACGGCTGGGGGCATTGCCGATCAGGTCGGTCAGCGCCTGGTCGGCTTCGGCCGGATCGGGCCACGAACTCTGCGCCGGGTCGCCGACGATCGTCCAGCTGGCTTCGGCGCCGCGGCGGCGCAGCATCCGCCACTGCATCGGCGACAGGTCCTGCGCCTCGTCCACCAGGACGTGAGCGAAGGTGTCGTACGGCTCGTCGTCGGGGTCGTGCTCGCGGTGGTGGCTGAGCAGATCGGCGGTGGTGACCAGTTCGCTCATCTCGGTGCCATCAGGCAGGAACATCAGCGGCTCGTCCTCGGGGTCGAGGTGAATCGGCCCGATCAGGTCGGTGAGTTCGTCGAGCAGGGCGACATCGGCCACCGACCAGTCGTCGAACGCGAACGACCCTGCCAGAGCAGCCTGTTCGGCCGGCGTCAGTTCGCTGGCGACCGTGGCAACCACGCGGGGGTCGCTGAGGCGACGCAGCACCTCGGGAGCCTCCAGGTCGGGCCACCAGGAGTGCAGGAACATCTTGTAGGCCGCAGAATCGGTGACCAGTTCGCTGAACACCTCGAAGTCCAGCTCGAACTCGGCGGGGAACTTGGCGTACAGGGCGTCCAGGACGGCGGACTCGGCCGCGTCGCGGGCGGCGTTGACCTTGTGGCGGGCCAGCACGTCCCGCCGGATCCGGGCCAACTGCTCGGCGCCCAGGCGCAGCGGCTCGCCCTTGACCATCACCAGCAACTCGGGAGCCTCGGCCAGCGGCAGGTTCACCAGGCGCTTCAGCACCGGCACCATCCGCAGGCTGCCCTTGATCGGGGTCACTTCGGCCGAGTCATTGCGGGACGCGATCAGGTCGAGCGCGTCGACGGCGACCCCGCCGATCGAGCGCAGGGTGACCGAATCCTCACCCAGGCTGGGCAGCACCCGTTCGATGTAGTTCATGAACAGCCCCGACGGGCCGACCACCAGGATCCCGCCGCGCTCGAACCGGCGCCGGTTGGAGTACAGCAGATAGGCCGCGCGGTGCAGCGCGACCACGGTCTTGCCGGTGCCCGGGCCGCCACCGATCACGGTCACGCCGCGGTAGTCGGCGCGGATAGCCTCGTCCTGCTCGGCCTGGATGGTGGCGACGATGTCGCGCATCCGAGGCCCGC
>CAZLJN010000348.1:0-2724 GCA_964559815.1 uncultured Propionibacteriaceae bacterium | reverse complement strand
GTCTACAACGGCTCCTACTCGGGGCTGTTCAAGTTGTTCTTCGACGCGCTCGACCCGCGTTCGCTGACCGGACGTCCGGTGCTGCTGGGCGCGACCGGCGGCAGCCCGCGGCATTCGCTGGTGATGGAGCATGCCCTGCTGCCGCTGTTCTACTACTTCCGTGCCGAGGTGGCGCCACTGGCGGTCTACGCGGCCAGCGCCGACTGGAGCCAGCCGGGTGAGTTGGACTTCCGCATCGAGAAGGCCGCCGATGCGTTCGCCCGCCGGATCATCTCCAGCCATCCGGCCAAGCAGTTGCCCGCCGAAGCGGTCCTCGACTACGACGATCTGCTGCGCGGCTGAGGCCGTCCTGATCGTGCCGGCGCGGGCCGCTACTTCTTCGCGTCCTTGAGGGTGCCCACGATGCCACCGGTCGGCGAACCGGCGCTGCACACCAAGCGGTGGTCGGACAGCTTGGTCCACAGCGAGTCCGGCAGCACCGAGTACAGGATCTCGTAGGACGACTTTCCGGCGTCGACGCCGACGAAGTCCTTGAAGCCGGCCACGCACACGCTGGCATAGGCCTTGTCGAACTCCGCAGTGGTCGGCGGGGTCTTCCCGTCCAGCTTCTTGGTGGCGTAGACCTCGTAGAAGTGGGCCTCAGTGCACGGCAGCAACTCGAAGGCGAAGGAGTTGGTCGGCGGCTTGCCGAAACACTGGCGCTTGGTCGGGAACGAGTACGCGGTGCCCTTCAGTGATCCGGTGATGCCACCGCTGCCGTCGCCCACCAAACAGGCCACTTTGCGACTCGCGGCGTCAGCCCAGTGCGCCTCATTGGGGGCCAGGAACGTCACCCCGAAGGTGGTGTTCACCGGCTCCACCCCGACATAGTCGGCCAGGGCGGAGGCGCAGCTGGTGTCGGCCAGCTGCCGTAGCGCGGCCTCGCCGGGGTAAACATCGCCGCTGGTGGGGACGATCGAGGCCACCTCCCAGGCGTGTGGATCGTCGCAATCGGTCACCGAGAAGGACGGCACGCGTTGCGGGTCGATCGCGCTGGTGCACTGGCTGACGGTCAACGTGCCCAGCGGCGAGGCCCCGCCGGTGGTGGCCGTGGGGCTAGTCGCCGCGGGGGCACACCCCGCGAGCAGCAGCGCTGTGGCGGTGGCCAGGACGGTGATGCTGATGCGCACGAAGAGCCCCTTTCGTCCCGACACACCCTAGGACATGGCGCCGGCCGCAGCGCAGCGTGGTGCGGCGCCGTCCGGCCGGTGCAGCGCGGATCGTCAGGGACACGCCCTAGGCTTGGCGACGATGCAGATGCGCGAAGTGATCTTTCCGCCAGGCGCCACCAGGCACGACTGGCTGATCGATGGTGCGCTGGCAACGTCGCTGGGGGTCTTGACGATCCTCCCGTACGCCATGACCGACCTCAACGCCACCCACAACCTGGTGCTGTTCATGGCGGCGGTGGCGATGGTGTGGCCGCTGGTGCTGCGTCGGCATTCGCCCCTGCTGACGATGGCGTTGGTGAGCGTCGCGGGGCTGATGCAGTGGGTGGTCTCGCCCACCCCGATGGCAACCTTGGCGGTGATCCCGATCGTCGCCTACTCGGTGGCCCGCTGGGTGCCAGGCCAAGAGGCGCGGATGGTGGTGGCCATCGGTGCGGTCGGTGCCTTCATCGGGCCGGCCCGCTGGATCATCGACGATCCCTCCCACATCAGCTTGAAGAACGGCGCCACGCTGGTGCTGGCCTGGTTCGTCTGCCTGGGCCTGGTGATCACCCCGTACGCCATCGGACGTCGGGCCAGCGAGTCGAGTGCCGCCGATCAGGATCGGACGGCGGCCGCCGAGGAGCGCTATCAGCGCCTGCTCGCCGAACGCGAGCAGCAGGCGCGGCTGGCCGAGTCCCGGGCGCGCAGCCAGATCGCCCGCGAGCTGCACGACATCGTGGCGCACTCGCTGTCGGTGATGATCGTCCAGGCCGAGGGCGGACGGGCGATGGCGGCCAAGAAGCCCGAGGCTGCCACCGAAGCGCTGACCACGATCGCCGAGACCGGCCGCGAAGCACTGTCGGAGATGCGCCGCATCGTCGGCGTCCTGCGTGACGACCCGGCCGATGCCAAGGTCGACTTCGCGCCGGCGCCCATGCTGGACGACATCGCCGAGCTGGTCACCCGGACCAGCGATCGGGTGAGCCTGGACGTCCGCGGGCAACCACCGAAGGTGCCGGCGGCGATGGCGCTGACCGCCTACCGGGTGGTCCAGGAGGCGTTGACCAACTTCCTCAAACATGCCGGGCCGGAAGCCACCGCCCAGGTGACCATCACCTACGGCATGCGTGACATCACCATCGACGTGCTCGACAACGGTCCGGGCACGGAGAAGGAGGCCACCGACACCCCCGGCCACGGCCTGAAGGGTATGAACGAGCGGGTGGCGTCCATGGGCGGCCAACTGCTCACCCGGTCCCGGCCCAATGGCGGCTTTCAGGTGACGGCGGTCCTGCCGCTGCGCCCAACCATGTCCAAATAGGAGGATCTGATGGCACCCATTCGTGTTTTGCTCGCCGATGACCAGGCGTTGGTGCGCAGCGGCTTTCGGATGCTGATCGAGGCCGAGGACGACCTGCAGGTGGTCGGCGAGGCCGCCGACGGCGCCGCCGCCGTCGAGCAGGTGCGCCAGATTCCCACTGACGTGGTGCTGATGGACATCCGGATGCCGGTGATGGACGGGGTCGAGGCCACC
>CAZLJN010000347.1:0-2727 GCA_964559815.1 uncultured Propionibacteriaceae bacterium | reverse complement strand
CCAATGAGCGGAACCCCGAGTAGCAGACACAATTGGCCAAGTGGACAACGGGTTTAGCCACCTGGCTGGAGGGCGTCGGGGGGCCCGGGTGGTGGAATGTGATCGCGTTACGGGATTCGTAGGGGCAGGTTCATCGAGACTCCCGAGCGTAAGGAGAGCGAATGAGCACCACCCTAGTCATGGCGCTGACGCCCAAACTGTCGGCGTACTCACTTCTCATGCGCATGGTGATCGAGCAGCGGATTTCGGCGCGCGAGTTCGAGACCTTGTTCTTGCAGCTCTACCAGGACGATCCGTCCGACTGGCCGATCGACGTCCTGGATGTGTTGGAGACGTTGTTCGCCGACTTGGACGAGCTGTTCGGCCAGGGCGACCCCGCCAACCCAGGACGCGCGAGCTCGGAGTTGCAGCGCCGCGCCCAGGTGGCCCATACCCAGTTGTCGGCGCTCGCGCCGGAACTGTGACGCGCCTGCGGGCCCATCGGCTGACCCGCCAAACTCGCGGCGGCCATCGCTCACGGCAGTGACGTCGCGGCCGAGGCGACCATCGAACCGACCCTGGCGGAGGGCGCGTTTGTCTCCCAGTCCGCAACCGCGGAGCCAACCGGCATTTCCCGGGGAGTGAGCGGCCGGCCCGGGTTTGGACTTGCTCGACCAGGCATGTAGTGACAAGATCGAAGGCTGCCCAAAAGCCACTCTGATCAGGAAGTTCGTCATGTCTACGCCCAGCCAGAACGCTGAGTTGATCGCCAATCGGCCCTACCTGGTGCTGCTGTCTGCCCGCACGCTGTCGATGCTGGGTGCGGCCTTCGCGCCGGTGGCGCTGGCGTTCGGCGTGCTGGCACTACCAGGTGCGGACGCCGTCACGCTGTCGATCGTGCTGGCCGCGCACACGATGCCCATGGTGGTGCTGATGCTGGTCGGTGGCGTGATCGCCGACCGCTACCCGCGGCAGGCCGTGCTGATCTTGGGAGAGTGGCTGGCCGCGCTCGGCTTCGGGCTGATCGGAGTCATGCTGCTCACCGGTTTCGCGCCGATCTGGCTGCTCAGCGTGGCCGCCGGGTTTGCAGGCGCGGCCGGCGCGATGATCTACCCCGCGCTGAGCGGCATCATTCCCGATCTGGTGCCCGAGAATCTGCGGCAGAAGGGCAACGCCTGGCTGGCCATGGGAGCCTCCGCAGCCCGCCTTCTCGGTCTGGTGACCGGTGGTGCCGCCGTGGTCTGGCTCGGTGGCGGCTGGGCGATGGTGGCCGCCGGCGCGCTGTATCTGGTCGCCGGGCTGTTGCTGCTGCGGCTGCCACGGGTCGTCGGCAACATCGCAGGCGAGGAGCACCACCCGCTGCGTCAGCTCAAGGAAGGCTGGGGCGAGTTCTCGTCCCGCCAGTGGCTGTGGGTGGTAGTGGCCCAGTGGTCGCTGATGATCATGATGCTGCAGGCGTCGCAAGGTGTTCTCGGCCCGGTGATGGCCAAGCAGGAGCTTGGTGGGGCTGCGGCCTGGACGATCATCCTGCTGGGTGAGGCGGTGGGCGCGGTCACCGGGGTGGGGCTGTCGATGATCTGGAAGCCGCGTCGCCCGATCTTCGTGGCCACCTTGATGACGCTGAGCTCCGGCGTGCCGCCGATCCTGCTGGGCCTGGTGGCGCCGCTGTGGGCGGTGACCGTGTCGATGTTCGTCCTCGGGGTCACCTTCGAACTGTTCGGCGTGCTCTGGATGACGACCATGCAGGACGAGGTGCCGCCGGAGGCGTTGGCCCGGGTGGCGTCCTACGACGCGCTCGGCTCGCTGCTGCTCGGCCCGGTCGGGTTGATGCTCGCCGGTCCGGCGATTCTGGGCTTCGGCCTGCATCAATCGCTGATCGGCGCCGGCGCGATCTCGATCGTGGTGACCGCACTGGCGTTGCTGTCGCCGGAGGTGCGAAACCTTCGGTCGAAGTCGTCGCGGCTTCCCGACTTGGGTGAAGTGGCCATCGACACCGAATCTGCATCCCCACTGAAGTAACACGGATGCAGCTAGTCAGAGGCTGATTCGGGAAAGCGAGGCTCGGCGCCTTCCGCGCCGGCCGTCCTCGGGGCCGCTCAGTCCACTCACGAGGTCGGGTCGCCAGGTGCTGGTCGGGCCGCACCTCACGGCGGCCGCGGCCGTACCAGCGGTGCGGTTGCCGAGTGGGCGGGGACTCACCTCACGGCGGCTGCGAGCGCTACTGTGGCGCCACACCGCCGACCCGGGAGGAGACGCCATGCTGACGCCCAGCAATGTGCCGTTGCCCGAGCCGGAATTGGCCGAGTGGGTGCGCCGGGTCGCCGCCGAGCAGGATCCCCGCGTCGGCCCGACGACGCCGGTGGTGCCACTGCTCACCCGGGGGCTGCCCACGCGTCCGTACGCGCCGGTGCACTCGCAGGTCTACATCTGCGCCGGGGTGATCGTGAAGCTGCACAGCCCGGCCGCCAACCGTGATCGGCTGGTCCGTCGAATGCACTGCATCGGCGGCCCCGACATCGATCGGCTGTGGATCCAGCCACTGATCTATGCGCCCTTCGAAGCGCCGGGCGATCGGCTGGCGACCATCTGGCCGCGCGTCACCGTGCTGGCCACCATCGACCGTCCGCCGTGGGCGGACGTGGGCACGCTGCTGGCCAAGCTGCACCGGCTGCCGATCCGCGACGATCCGCCCCGACTGGGCGGGCACACCCGGCTACGTCTGGCGGTGGACTACCTGCGTACCGACGG